>NZ_JAIUJZ010000156.1:0-27509 GCF_020176775.1 Saccharopolyspora sp. 6M | reverse complement strand
GGGTCAGGGGGCGACCGAGGTGCCCGTGGTGTTGTGCGGGGGGATGCCGTCCTGGGCTTCCGGGGAGACCGGCAGGTCTTCCGCCTGCACGCAGCCGCCGATCAGCTCGACCACCCCGTCCTGCTGCCGGTACGAGCCGGGTTCGTCGCAGCCCGCCTGGGCGACCGCGAACACGGCGCCCGCCGACAGGACCGCCGCCACCGCGATCCCGCCGACCAGTGGAAGCGTTCCCGTCGATGCCATCGCCGGTGCCATCCGTGTCCTCCCCGGAGCCGCCGCTCCGCGCGCCGTTGCGCCGTCGTGGGTGCGCGCGCCCCGGCAGACCCCCGATGCCGCGGGCGGATCACGCGTACCGAGCAGCGTACCCAACACCTCGGTCGGCGGTCCGGCTTCGCGCTGGGGCACGATTGGCGCATGTCCCTGATCAGCTTGGACCGGATCCGCGCCGCCGCCGGTGACCTGGCGGACGTGGCCCGCCGGACTCCGCTCGCCCACTCCCGGGTGCTCAGCGACCACGTCGGTGCCGACGTGCACTTGAAGTGCGAGAACCTGCAGCGCACCGGGTCGTTCAAGCTGCGCGGCGCCTACGTCCGGCTGCGCGCCCTGGACGAGGAGCGCCGGGCGGCGGGAGTGGTGGCGGCCAGCGCGGGCAACCACGCGCAGGGCGTGGCGCTGGCGGCCTCGCTGCTGGGCATCGAGTCCACGGTGTTCATGCCGGAGCGCGCGACGCTGCCGAAGCTGGCCGCGACCCAGTCCTACGGCGCCGAGGTGCGCGCGGAGGGCGCGGTGCTGTCCGAGACCCTCGCGCTGGCGCAGGAGCACGCCGCCCGCACCGGCGCCGAGTTCATCCACCCCTTCGACCACCCGGACGTGCTGGCCGGGCAGGGGACCGTCGGGCTGGAGGTGCTGGAGCAGCTGCCGGAGGTCGGCACCGTGCTGGTGCCCACCGGCGGCGGTGGCCTGGTCGCCGGGGTCGCGGCTGCGGTGAAGGCGCTGCGCCCGCAGGTTCGGGTCATCGGGGTGCAGGCCGAGCAGGCCGCGGCCTGGCCGCCTTCGCTGGCGCAGGGAGCTCCGGTGCGCCTGTCCGACACGCGCACGATGGCCGACGGCATCGCCGTCGCCCAGCCCGGCGAGGTCACCTTCGAGCACGTGTCCGCCCTCGTCGACGACGTGATCGCGGTGAGCGAGCAGGCCCTGTCCCGGGCGCTGCTGCTGTGCCTGGAGCGGATGAAGCTCGTCGCCGAACCGGCCGGGGTCGCGGCCGTCGCCGGCCTGCTGGAACGCCCCGACCTGCTGGCGCCGCCGACGGTCGCGGTGCTCTCCGGCGGCAACATCGACCCGTTGCTGCTGCTGCAGCTGATCCGGCACGGCATGACCTCCGCGGGCCGCTACCTGTCGTTGCGGGTGCGGCTGCCGGACCTGCCGGGCTCGCTGGCGGAGCTGCTCGGCAGGCTCGGCGACCTGGCGGCGAACGTGCTGGACATCGAGCACTCCCGGATCTCCGGGGCGCTGGCGCTCGGCCAGGTGGACGTGGAGGTGAGCCTGGAGACCCGCGGGCCGGAGCACCGCGAGCACGTGGTCGCCGAGCTGACCCGCGCCGGCTACACCGTCACCTCCGAGCGGTGAGCGGTGCCCCCCCGCCCCCCCGGGGGGCCCCCCCGCGGGGGGGGGGCCCCCCCGGGGGCCGGGGGGCCCCCCCGCCCCCCGCCGGGCCCCCCCCCCGCCCCGCCCCCCCGCCCCCGCCGCGGCGGGGGCGCCCCCCCCCCCCCCCCCCCCCCCCCCCCCCCCGGCCGGGGGCCGCCCGCCCCGCCCCCCCCCCCCCCCCCCCACGCCCGGCGTCACAGGTTGCCGCGCAGGTCCTGCTCCCGCTCGATGGCCTCGAACAGCGCCTTGAAGTTGCCCTTGCCGAAGCCCAGCGAGCCGTGCCGCTCGATGAGCTCGTAGAACACCGTCGGCCGGTCCCCGATCGGCTTGGTGAAGATCTGCAGCAGGTACCCGTCCTCGTCGCGGTCCACGAGGATGCCGTGCTCCTTCAACGTCTCGATCGGCAGCCGCACCTGCCCGATGCGGGCCCGCAGCTCCGGGTCGTCGTAGTAGGAGTCCGGCGTGCTCAGGAACTCCACGCCTGCGGCGCGCATCGCGGTGATGGTGCCGAGGATGTCCCCGGTGGCGAGCGCGATGTGCTGGCAGCCGGCGCCCCGGTAGAACTCCAGGTACTCGTCGATCTGCGACTTCTTGCGCCCGGCCGCGGGTTCGTTGAGCGGGAACTTCACCCGGTGGTTGCCGTTGGCGACGACCTTGCTCATCAGCGCCGAGTACTCGGTGGCGATGTCGTCGCCCACGAACTCGGCCATGTTCACGAAGCCCAGCACCCGGTTGTAGAAGCCGACCCACCGGTCCATCTCGCCGAGCTCGACGTTGCCGACGCAGTGGTCCACGGCCTGGAACAGCCGCTTCGGCGCGCCCGCCGGTTTGGTGTAGCCGCCGCTGCGCGCCACGTACCCGGGCAGGTAGGGCCCGGTGTAGCGGCTGCGGTCGATCAGCGTGTGCCGCGTTTCGCCGTAGGTGGCGATGGCGGCCATCCGCACCACGCCGTGCTCGTCGGAGCGCTCGTGCGGTTCGTCGAGGACGGTGGCCCCTTGGGAGCGGGCGTGCTCCACGCAGCGGTCCAGGTCCTGCACCTCCAGCGCCAGGTCGACGACGCCGTCGCCGTGCGCCCGGTGGTGGTCGGCGAGCGGGCTGTCCGGGTCGACCGCGCCGAGCAGCACGAACCGGGCCGAGCCGGACTTGAGCACGTACGCCTTGTGGTCCCGCTCGCCCTGCTCCGGGCCGCGGTAGGCGACGAGCTCCATGCCGAACGCGACCTGGTAGAACAACGCGCTCTGGGTGGCGTTGCCGACGACGAACACGACCGCGTCCATCGCCCGCACGGGGAACGGGTCGCGGCTGGAGTCGTGGTCGACGAGGCCGACGAGCCTGCGCATCTGGTCGAAGGTGACGTCGTCGAGCTTGCCGGTGCTGCCGATCTCGCCGTGGTCAACGGTGCCGGTCACGGTGCCTCCCTGCGTTGTGCGAGGTGTGTGTCACGAAGGGTGAGGTCATCAGGCATGCTGCACAAGGGACGTCGAGTTCACTGGACAACATGTCCGGTCGAGCGGCGGCGGTGCTCGGCAGGTCGGTCAAGTTGCGCAGGAGGATCGGTGGAGCACGAGGACTCGGAGCTGGACGCGCTCGACGCCCGGCTGCTGCTGTTGCTGGCCGACGAACCCCGCCTCGGGGTGCTGGAGTGCTCGCGGCGGCTCGGCGTCGCCCGCGGCACCGTGCAGGCCCGGCTGGACCGGATGCGGCGGCGCGAGGTGCTGCGCGGCTTCCCGCCGGACCTGGACCTGGCGGCGATGGGCTACGGGCTGACCGCGTTCGCGGTGCTGGAGATCGCGCAGGGGCAGCGGGACGCGGTGGTGCGGCGGCTGGCCGCGATCGACGAGGTGTGCGAGGTGCAGACCACCACCGGCGAGGGCGACCTGTGGGTGCGGGTGGTGGCGCGGTCCAACGCCGACCTGCAGCGGGTGATCGACGAGGTGGTGGCCGCGCCGCAGGTGCTGCGGACCTCCACGTCGATCGCGCTGTCCACCCCGGTGCCGCCGCGGGTGCGTCCGCTGCTGGAGCGGTTGGCGGGGGAGGAACCGTGACGGGCCGCGGTGGATTCCCGGCGGGTGCCGCGCCGGTCGTTCTCGGAACGGGGTGAATTCACCTGTCCGGACAAATGGGCCGATCCGGGCGATGACCTTCCCGGGGGTGCCGGAACCCGATCCGCCCGGTCAGCGCCCTCCTGGAACGGAGCTGGTCCGGCCCGGGTCCGGGGACCGCGCCGCCGCGGGGCACGGCGCTCCCCGCACGGCCCGGTGCGCGGAACTCCGTGCGGCGCGGGCGGATCGGCCGTCTGCGGCCGCGCCGCGGCGGCGGGCGCGCGCATGCCGGCGCCATTCGTGAAAACCGAATTCGACGCGCGGAAAAATGGAACGAGAAATGCGCGGGGATGAATGGATTCGATTCGGCGGAGAATCCGGCCGGAACCAGCGGGCGCCGGTCCTCGAGTGCGCATCGCGGCTCGCTCCGGGTAATGGGGGCGTTGTGCGCGGAGGTGCGCGTCGCTCGACGAGGGCCGTGCGCGGCGATAAAGCGGGGCCGATATGCGGAGCGGGCGTGGTCGGAGCACGCCCGCCTCCGCTATTGCTCAGCCGGAGAAGGGCTCGGCCTGGACCAGGGTCACCTTCATGGTGCCGCCGTTGGGCAGCTCGTACTCTCGGGTCTCGCCTTCCTTGGCGTCCAGCAGCGCCTGGCCCAGCGGGGAGCTGGGGGAGTAGACCTCCAGGTCGCCGTGCGCGCCCTCTTCCCGGTTGGCCAGCAGGAACTTCTCGGTGTCGTCCTCACCGTCGTAGCGGACGGTCAGCACGGAGCCGGGCTTGGCCACGCCGGACTCGGTGGGCACGTCGCCGACCTGCGCGGTCCGCAGCAGCTCCTGGAGCTGGCGGATGCGCGACTCGAGCTGGCCCTGCTCCTCGCGGGCGGCGTGGTATCCGCCGTTCTCCTTGAGGTCGCCTTCCTCCCGGGCCTCGTTGATCTTCGCGGCGATCACCGGGCGGTTGGCCACGAGCTCGTCGAGCTCGCCCTTGAGCCGCGCATAAGCATCCTGGGTCAGCCAGGTCACCTGGGTATCGCTCACGGTCACCACTCCTCGTCGACGGCGACCCGCCTTCCGCGGGCCGACTACTTCCGTCCTCGCGAATTCCGGGTACTGCTAGGAACGGAAAAAACACGGCCCGCGCGGGACCGTGCTGGCGTTGACGATAGCACAAATCAGCCCACCGATGGAGTGCATTTTCTCAGCATCCGGGGCCGTTAGGTCTTGTTCACCCGGTTGGCCGCTGGTGGGTGGACAAATATTCAGGAACGCGGTAGGTGCAGCCGTACACCTCCCCGATGGTCGCTCGATGAGAGGTGCGCAGCACCGTGCCCTGCTGGACCGTTCCGGTGGCGGGCGGCACGAAGATCTCTTTCCGCCCGACCTCTTCGCCGGACTCGGCGCGCGCCCGGATCACGCACGCGGCCGGCCGCGCCGGATCGTCGCGCCGGACCTCGGCGGTGACGTGGACCGAGCCGTCGTCGATCACCTGGAACGCGACCTGCTTGCCCTCGATCGGGGCGCTGCCCAGGTTCTGGTACCCCAGCAGCGCCACCCCGAGCAGCACCACGGCGGCGAGGATCCCGAGCCCCCAGCGGACCGCCGGCGGAGCGGTGCGACGGGCCCGTGACCCGTACCGCCCTGCGGGGACCTGGTTGCTCACCGCGCGCCGCCTCCCTGCTCCGATCGGGGTCGGCCGGATCGGACGATGCCTGCCCGGCCGTTCGAGGATGTCGGCCCGTTGGGAACAATGGGTGGCGACACCCGCGTTGAGTATCCCTGTGGGTGTCCGGCCGGCGAAGAGCGGGGCCGGGTGTGACGTGAGCGGGAAAGGAACATGCCTCCGATGGCCGAGAAGCTGCGTCTGATGACGGTGCACGCGCACCCGGACGACGAGTCCAGCAAAGGTGCGGCGACCACCGCGCGCTACGTGGCGGAAGGTCACGACGTGATGGTCGTCACCTGCACCGGCGGTGAGGCCGGCAGCATCCTGAACCCGGCCATGGAACGACCGGACGTGCTGGCGAACATGCCCGAGATCCGCCGCGCCGAGATGGCCAAGGCCGCCGAGATCCTCGGCGTGCAGCACCGCTGGCTCGGCTACGTCGACTCGGGCCTGCCCGAGGGCGACCCGCTGCCGCCGCTGCCGGAGGGCTGCTTCGCCACGGTGGACCCGGCGCTGCCGACCGCCGACCTGGTCGCGCTGCTGCGCGAGTTCCGCCCGCACGTCGTCATCACCTACGACGAGAACGGCGGCTACCCGCACCCGGACCACATCCGCTGCCACGAGGTGTCGATGGCGGCGTTCGACGCGGCGGGCGACCCGGAGCTGTACCAGGACGCGGGCGAGCCCTGGCAGCCGCTGAAGCTGTACTACTCGCACGGCTTCTCCCGGAAGAAGATGCAGCTGTTCCACGACGCGCTGCTGGAGCGCGGCCTGGAGTCGCCCTACGGCGACTGGCTGGCCAAGTGGGACGGCACCCGTCCGGACACCGACGAGCGGGTCACCACCCGCGTCGAGTGCGGGGCATACTTCGAGGCGCGGGACGACGCGCTGCGCGCGCACGCGACCCAGATCGACCCGGACAGCCGGTGGTTCGCGGTTCCGCTGGACATCCAGCGAGCGCTGTGGCCGACCGAGGACTACGAGCTGGTGCGCTCCCTGGTCGATTCGACGTTGCCGGAGGACGACCTGTTCTCCGGCGTGCGGGAGAAGGTGTCGGCATGAACGCGCACGAGGCGCTGACCTGGGTGGTCGCGCAGGCGCCCGCTCCGCCGGCGGACCCGGGCGGCCAGGGCGAGGACTTCGGCAAGTCCTCGCCGGTGGGGCTGTTGCTGCTGGTGCTGTTCGCCATCGCGGTGGCGTTCCTGATCCGTTCGATGACCAAGCACCTGAAGAAGCTGCCCACCAGCTTCGACGAGCAGCGCGCCGCCCAGGCCGCCCCGGCCCGGGCCCGCCGCGCCGAGGCGGCCGCGGAACCCGCCGACTCCGCCGACGAGGCGGACTCCGCTGCCGGCGGGGCACCGGAGGCGGCCGGGGAAACGCCGGTCGAACCCGGACGCGGTGGTGCGTCCGGCCGTTGACCTCGGGCGGTGCCGTGCCGGCGCGGGGCCGGTCGCTTCCGGTCCGGGGCGTCGGCGGCTGAATCGCGCCCGCGCGGTGGCGGTCGACCGGTGTCCCGCTCCGGCGTCGGCTTCGCGGCCACAGCGGGGGTGACCTCCCGGTCGGCGGAGCCCCGCGGTGCCGTGATCCGTTCCTCGCCGGTGGTGGGTGCGGCGATCATCGGCGGGTGGGAGGCTGGCGGCATGAACCGGCTTGCGGACGCGACCAGCCCCTACCTGCTGCAGCACGCGGACAACCCCGTGCAGTGGTGGCCCTGGACGCCGGAGGCGTTCGAGGAGGCCCGCCGCCGGGACGTGCCGGTGCTGCTGTCGGTCGGCTACGCCGCCTGCCACTGGTGCCACGTGATGGCGCACGAGTCGTTCGAGGACGCCGAGATCGCGGCCGCGATGAACGAGCACTTCGTGAACATCAAGGTGGACCGGGAGGAGCGCCCGGACGTCGACTCGGTCTACATGGAGGCGACGCAGGCCATGACCGGGCAGGGCGGCTGGCCGATGACCTGCTTCCTGACCCCGGACGGCGAACCGTTCCACTGCGGCACCTACTACCCGCCGAAGCCGCTGCACGGCATGCCCTCGTTCCCGCAGCTGCTGGAGGCGGTGGCCTCCGCCTGGTCCGAGCGCGGTGCGGAGGTGCGCGCGGCCGCGACCCGGGTCGTCGAGCAGCTGGCTTCCCAGCCGTCGGCGCTGCCCGAGGCGGGGGTGGACGACGCGGCGCTGGACGCGGCGGTGTCCCGGCTGGGCTCCGAGTTCGACGCGGTGCACGGCGGGTTCGGGGACGCCCCGAAGTTCCCGCCGTCGATGGTGCTGGAGTTCCTGCTCCGCCACCACGAGCGGACCGGTTCCGCCGAGGCGCTGCGCCTCGCCACCTCGACCGCGGGGGCGATGGCCCGCGGCGGCCTGTACGACCAGCTCGCGGGCGGTTTCGCGCGCTACAGCGTCGACGCCGCGTGGGTGGTGCCGCACTTCGAGAAGATGCTCTACGACAACGCGCTGCTGCTGCGCGCGTACGCGCACCTGGCCCGCCTGGACGTGGACGCGTCGGGGCTGGCGCGTCGGGTCGCCCGGGAGACCGCCGAGTTCCTGCTGCGCGACCTGCGCACCTCCGACGGCGCGTTCGCCGCCTCCCTCGACGCCGACACCGAGGGCGTGGAGGGGCTGACCTACGTGTGGACGCCGGAGGAGCTGGTGGCGGTGCTCGGCGAGCAGGACGGCCGGTGGGCCGCGGAACTGCTCGTCGTCACTCCGGAGGGCACCTTCGAGCAGGGCGCGTCCACGCTGCGGCTGCCCGCCGACCCGGACGACGTGGAGCGGTGGCGGCGGGTGCGCGACGTCCTCGCCGAGGCCCGTTCGCGCCGTCCGCAGCCGGGCATCGACGACAAGGTCGTCACCTCGTGGAACGGCATGGCGCTGACCGCGCTGGTGGAGGCCGCCGCGGTCCTCGACGAGCCGCAGTGGGTGCAGGACGCGCGCCGCGCCGCGGAGCTGCTGGTGCAGCGGCACGTGGTGGACGGACGGTTGCGCCGCAGCTCCCGCGACGGCGTGGTGGGGCAGGCGGCGGGCGTGCTGGAGGACCACGGCTGCCTGGCCGAGGGCCTGCTCGCGCTGCACCAGGCCACGGGTGAGCAGAGCTGGCTGGACGCCGCGTGCGCCCTGCTGGACACGGCGCTGCAGCAGTTCGCCGACCCGGAGCACCCGGGTTCCTTCTTCGACACGGCGGCGGACGCGGAAGCGCTGGTGCGCAGGCCGTCCGATCCGACGGACAACGCGAGCCCGTCCGGTGCGTCCGCGACCGCGGCGGCCCTGCTGACCGCGGCCGCGCTGGCCGGACCGGACCGCGCGACCCGCTACCGGGCGGCCGCCGAGCAGGCGCTGTCCCGGGCCGGGCTGCTGGTCCAGCGCGCGCCGCGCTTCGCCGGGCACTGGCTGGCGGCGGCGGAGGCGCTGTCGCACGGCCCGGTGCAGATCGCGGTGGCGGGCGCCGAGGCGGCGGAGCGCGCGGACCTGCTGGCGGTGGCCCGCCGGAACGCCCCCGGCGGCGCGGTGGCCGTGGCCGGCCCGCCGGACGCCGCCGCGGTGCCGCTGCTGGCGGGGCGCGGTCTCGTGGACGGGGCCACCGCCGCGTACGTGTGCCGCGGCTACGTCTGCGACCGCCCGGTCACCTCGGCCGAGGACCTGGTGGCCGCGCTGGCCCGCTGAGCAGCGGGCGGTGGTGGCTCAGGCGTACAGCGCCAGCCAGATCGACACGTGGTGGCAGATCGCCGCCACGGTCACCGCCGCGTGGAAGAACTCGTGGTAGCCGAAGGTCTTCGGCCACGGGTCCGGCCACCGGCTCGCGTAGCAGATCGCGCCCAGCGAGTAGAGCACGCCGCCGACCACCAGCAGCACGAACGCCGCCACGCCCGCGTGGACCAGCAGCTCCGGCAGCACGAACACGGCGACCCAGCCGAGCGCGAGGTAGACCGGCACGCCCACCCAGCGCGGCCCGTTCGGCCACGCCAGCTTCAGCACCACGCCGCCGAGCGCGCCGCCCCACACCACGGCGAGCACGACGGCTCCGGTGGTCGGCTGCATCGCCAGCATCGCGAACGGCGTGTAGGTCCCCGCGATGAACAGGAAGATCATCGAGTGGTCGAGGCGGCGCATCCAGGTCCGCGCGCCCACCGAGTTCCACGTCTTGCGGTGGTACAGCGCGCTGACCCCGAACAGGCCGAGCACGGTGGCCACGTACACGGAGGTCCCCAGTGCGGCGGAGGCACCCACGGTGGCGGCGGCCAGGGAGATCAGCGTGGCACCCGAGGCCACTGCTCCCACCAGTGACCAGAGGTGGATCCAGCCGCGCATCCGCGGCTTGATGGAGGCGGTGCTGCGTCGAGCGGTCAAGGCGCTAGTCACGACCGCAAGATTACGGGACCGTAGGTTCTGCGCAGTCCCCCGATGGCGGTGACGTCCGTTGCAGCCCGCGGCAGCGTTCGGAGCAGCGCGGTCCGCATTCGACGGAGGGACCGTCGGGGCTGCGCAGGGGCCCGCGTACTCTCAGGGAGCGTGGCGCTCAAGGTTCGTCTGCGGGAACTCATCTACGACGTGTACGAGCGACGGCTGCGCCGTCAGCTCAGAGGTGCCAGAGCACCCAGGCACGTGGGCGTGATCCTCGACGGGAACCGCCGCTGGGCCAAGGAGGCCGGGCTCGACATCGCGCACGGCCACCGCGCCGGTGCGCGCAAGATCAGCGAGCTGCTCGGCTGGTGCCGGGAAGCCGATGTCGAGGTCGTCACGCTGTGGCTGCTCTCCACCGACAACCTGAACCGCAGCAGCGCCGAGCTGGACGCGCTGCTGGAGATCATCGCCGGGGTGGTGGACGAGCTCACCGACGCGGCCAACCCGTGGCGGGTGCGGATCGTCGGCGCGCTGGACATGCTCCCCACCGAGACGGCGGCCCGGTTGTCGGCCGCCGCGCTGCGGACCGAGGGTCGCACGGGAATGCAGGTGAACGTCGCCGCCGGTTACGGCGGGCGGCAGGAGATCGCCGACGCGGTGCGCAAGCTGCTGCAGCAGCACGCGGAGGCGGGCACCACCATCGAGGAGCTCGCGGAGTTCCTCACCGTCGACCACATCTCCGAGCACCTCTACACCTCGGGCCAGCCCGACCCGGACCTGTTGATCCGGACTTCCGGGGAGCAGCGGTTGTCCGGGTTCATGCTGTGGCAGTCCGCGCATTCGGAGTTCTGGTTCTGCGAGGCGTACTGGCCGGCGTTCCGGCGCGTCGACTTCCTGCGCGCGTTGCGCGAGTATTCGGCGCGGCACCGCCGCTACGGCGGCTGAAGACCACGGCGGTTGAAGACCGCCCGGGCTGGTCCCGCACCAGGACAGCGAAAAGGCCAGGTCCCGAAGGGCCTGGCCTTTTCATGCATCCACACGAGCGCCTGTGTGTCAGCCCTTGACCGAGGGGTGGTCGACGACCGGGGCGTTGACGCACTGGCTGGTCTGCGGCGACAGGACCGGCACGACCGCACCCAGCACGGCGACGTTGTTGCCGCAGAGCTGCACCGGCACGGCGCTGATGTTGTTGTCGTCGAGCAGGTTGACGCCGTCGTTGTCGGCGCTGTCCGCGTTGGCGATGGGGGCGAGGGCCATCAGGCCTGCCGCCGCACCGGCGACGACCACTGCCTTCTTCAGCATTGCGTTCACTCTCCTTGTGTATTGCCGCGGGATGCCCCGAAGCGGCACGATTACCGGTGTGCGAACACGTGGGTTGACCGGTTCGGGGCGAACGAGATGTCGCCGGAGAATGGCTTCCGCTCGAAAAGGTCCAAGTGGATTCCGGGTCCGTCGGCGACGTTACCTCGAAAACAGGTGGTTCGGCGAATTCGACACGCTCGGAGCGAATTGAGATCGTCTCTCGCGGACCGCTCCGGTGGAATGCGCCGGCTACCGGGTGGTGCCGTTTCAGCCCTTGGCGGACGGGTGGTCCACGACCGGCGCGTTGACGCAGTCGCTGGTCTGCGGCGACAGGATCGGCACGACGGCGCCGAGGACCGCGACGTTGTTCCCGCAGGCCTGGACGGGCAGCACGCTGAGGTTGTTGTCGTTCAGCAGGTTGACGCCGTCGTTGTCCGCGCTGTCCGCGTTGGCGATCGGTGCCAGCGCCATCAGACCCGCCGCCGCACCGGCGACGACCACTGCCTTCTTCAGCACTTGGATGCTCCTTGTTGTTTCGGGTGTGGCGGTCGCGGTCCCTCGTTCACGAGCACCCCGGAAGTTCGCCCAGGGAGGCGACCGCGAAAAAAACCTAACCATTCCTGAAGGTGTAAGCACAGCTGGTTAACACCATCGTGTAAGCAAATCTTTTGCCCCTCAAGTCGGTGCGCCGGTGCGGAACCCGGCTACTCGCCGGTAAGGAATCGTGCTCCATAACATCAGTCGGGCGGGATTCGCGATCCGGGTTCCGCGGAATGGTCCCGAAAGCCTTTCGTCGCAGCTAGCGAGGTCGTACCGTCCGGTGGTGGACGCCGCCGAGCTGGTTCGCGAGTACGTGCGGCTCGGGCTGCGGATCGGGCGGCTCGACCCCGGTTCCGCGAGTGCCCGCGCCGTCGAACGGCGATCGCGCAGCGTCATCGATCGCGAGCCCGTATCAGCCCCTGGTGTACTTGCAGAACGAGCCGCGTTGTTGTGCGCGGTCGTCCCCGATGTCGGGTTCGTCCCCGCGCGGGCCGCGTTCCTGTCCGGGCAGCTGGCCGCGCTGGAGTGCCGCGCGCACCGGCTCGCCGGGTGGCGGACGTCGTTCCGGGCGGAGGCCGCGGCGTGCTTCGGGCTCCGCGTCGAGTTCGGCGAACCGGACCGGTACCGCAGCGCGCACGCGGAGCTGGCGGAGCTGCTGCCCGGCTCGGGTCCCCCGGCGGACCGGCTGGCGCTGCTGGCGGCGCGGGAACGGGTGCCGCCGACGCGGCTGGCGCGCGGGGTCGCCGCGCTCTCCCGCGCGTTGCGCGCTCGGGTGCGGGCCGAGCCGGGGCTGCCGGTGCAGGAGGGCGTCGACTACCGCTACGTCCGGGGCCGCTCGTGGTCGGCGCTGCACCGCTACCTCGGCGACTTCCGGTCGCTGGTCGCGGTGGACCCGGACCGGCAGGTGTGGGCGGGGCGGCTCCCGGGGCTGGTCGCGCACGAGTCCTACCCGGGCCACCACGCGGAGCACTGCCGCAAGGAGCGGGTGCTGGTCGGCGCCCGCGGCTGGTCCGAACACGGCGTCGAGGTGCGGGACAGCCCGCAGTCGCTGCTCGCGGAGGGGATCGCCGAGTCGGGGCTGCGCATCGCGGTCGGCCCCGGCTGGGGCCGCTGGGCGCAGGAGGTGCTGGCGGAGGTGGGCATCGCCTTCGACGGGGACCGGGCGGAGCGGGTGCTCGACGCGCTGGACGGGCTGCGCCGGGTGCGGTCGGACGCGGCGCTGCTGCTGCACGACGGCCCGGGCCCCGCTGCTGCGGCGGCGCACCTGCGCCGGTGGTCGTGCCTGCCGGAGGAGGGCGTCCGCGCGTTCCTCCGGTTCGCCGCCGACCCGTGCTGGCGGCTGCACGTCGTCACCTACGCGGAAGGGCTGCCGGTGGTCGCCCGCAGGCTCGCCGCGGGAGAAGCGGTGGGGCGGCTGCTGGACGAGCCGTGGGCTCCCGGCGGCTGACCGGTTCGGGCGGCGGTGCGCCGGTTGGGCCGATCGGCGGACCCGGCGAAATCTCGGCGGAAGCCCGAAAAGTCCTGTTGTTCACTCGAACAGACCAAAGTGGACGCTGCGTTGATCACGGCACGTGCGTACGTCCGGGTGGCCGCGACGACGCGCCGCGGAGAAGTCGAACCGGCCCGTCCGCGGCGCTGTGACCAGCGAGTCGACCGGTTCCCGGGAACCGCCGAGCGACGGCCGGGTGGCGTCCGGGTGCACCGAATCCGGTGCGCACGTGACACCCGGCTGACGTTCTGGCGAATCACCTGGCTGGTCGCCTGCCCAGAAGCGAATCTCGGAGGTAGCGTCCGAAGTGACGGGTCGACGCGTAAATGGCCCGTCCGGGGAGGCCCTGACCGTGGCTGTTGGCTGGATCGGACGGTACCACCGTCCTCCGTGGTCGCTCGGGGCCGGTGCGCGGCCTCGGTGGCTGCGCCGGACCGCCCGCCGGTCCGGCCAGGCCAGGGCAGGGGCGGCCCGGCCCGCCGACGAGCGGGCGTGTGCCCCACGCCCGCGAGGGAGTAGCCGTGACCACACGACGTTCCCAAGCCGCAGCGGAAACCTCGGCCCAGGCCGAGGACTCCGCAGGCGTCGCAGCCCGAACGGATGTCCGCACGTACGTGCTCGACACCTCGGTGCTGCTGTCCGATCCGTGGGCGATGACCCGGTTCGCCGAGCACCGCGTGGTGCTCCCGCTGGTCGTGATCAGCGAACTCGAAGCGAAGCGGCATCACCCGGAACTCGGCTGGTTCGCCCGCGAGGCCCTGCGAGGCCTCGACGAACTGCGCATCGAGCACGGCCGGCTGGACGCGCCGGTCGAGATCGGTGAGGACGGCGGCACGCTGCACGTCGAGCTCAACCACTCCGATCCGCAGGTGCTGCCGCCAGGTTTCCGCACCGACTCCAACGACGCCCGGATCCTGGCGTGTTCGCTGAACCTCGCCGCCGACGGGCACCGGGTCACGCTGGTCACCAAGGACATGCCGCTGCGGGTCAAGGCTGCTTCGGTGGCGCTGGAAGCCGACGAGTACCGGGCGCAGGACGTGGTGTCCAGCGGCTGGTCGGGCATGGCGGACCTCGACCTGCCGCCGGAGCAGGTGGATGCGCTGTTCAAGGACGGCGAGGCCGACCTCGACGAGGCCAAGGACCTGCCCGCGAACACCGGGCTGCGGCTGCTCGCGGGCACCCAGAGCGCGCTCGGCCGGGTCACCGCGGACAAGCAGGTGAAGCTGGTTCGCGGCGACCGGGAGGCCTTCGGGCTGCACGGCCGCTCCGCCGAGCAGCGCATCGCGCTGGACCTGCTGCTGGACCCGGACGTCGGCATCGTCTCCCTCGGCGGACGCGCGGGCACCGGCAAGTCGGCGCTGGCGCTGTGCGCCGGTCTGGAAGCCGTGCTGGAACGCCAGCAACACCGCAAGGTCGTGGTCTTCCGGCCGGTCTACGCGGTCGGCGGCCAGGAGCTGGGCTACCTGCCGGGCAGCGAGAACGAGAAGATGCAGCCCTGGGCGCAGGCGGTGTTCGACACCCTCGGCGCGTTGGCCAGCGAGAACGTCCTCGACGAGGTCACCGACCGGGGCATGCTGGAAGTGCTGCCGCTGACCCACATCCGAGGCCGGTCGCTGCACGACTCGTTCGTGATCGTGGACGAGGCCCAGTCGCTGGAGCGCAACGTGCTGCTCACGGTGCTGTCCCGGCTCGGGGCGAACTCCAGGGTGGTGCTGACCCACGACGTGGCGCAGCGGGACAACCTGCGCGTCGGCCGGCACGACGGCGTGGCCGCGGTGATCGAGAAGTTGAAGGGCCACCCGCTGTTCGCGCACATCACGCTGACCCGTTCCGAGCGCTCGCCGGTGGCGGCGCTGGTGACGGAGATGCTGGAGGGGGAGTTCACCCCCTGATGCCCGAACCGGCCGGTGGCGTCCGCGCGGGCGCCCCCCCCCTCCGGGATCACCAGCCGCTGGGCAGCGGGCGTCCCTCGGCGAACCCGGCGGCGGACTGGATGCCCACCAGCGCGCGCTCGTGGAACTCGGCGAGGTTCCGCGCGCCCGCGTAGGTGCAGGAGGAGCGCAGCCCGGAGCTGATCTCGTCCAGCAGGTCCTCCACACCGGGGCGCTTCGGGTCGATCTTCATCCGGGAGCTGGAGATGCCCTCCTCGTAGAGCGCCTTGCGCGCCTGGTCGAAGGCGCTGTCGGTGCGCGTCCGGGCGCCGACGGCGCGCTTGGAGGCCATGCCGAAGGACTCCTTGTAGGCGCGGCCGTGCTCGTCGCGCAGCAGGTCGCCGGGCGATTCGTGGGTGCCGGCGAACCAGGAGCCCACCATCACCGAGGCGGCCCCGGCGGCCAGCGCCAGCGCCACGTCCCGCGGGTGCCGCACGCCGCCGTCGGCCCACACGTGCTTGCCGAGCTCCCGCGCGGCCGCGGCGCACTCGGCGACGGCGGAGAACTGGGGACGGCCGACGCCGGTCATCATCCGGGTGGTGCACATGGCGCCCGGGCCGACGCCGACCTTGATCACGTCCGCGCCGGCCTCGACGAGGTCCCGCACGCCGTCGGCGGTGACCACGTTGCCCGCGACGACCGGCACCGACGGGTCGAGCGCCCGCACCGCGCGCAACGCGCTGATCATCTTCTCCTGGTGGCCGTGCGCGGTGTCCACGACCAGCGCGTCCACCCCCGCCGCGAGCAGCGCGGCCGCCTTGCCCGCCACGTCGCCGTTGACGCCGACCGCGGCGGCGACCCGGAGCCGGCCCGCCCCGTCCAGCGCGGGCGCGTAGATCTCGGCGCGCAGCGAGCCGCGCCCGGTGAGGATCCCGGCGAGCCTGCCGTCTCCGTCGACCGCGAGCACCACCTGCTTGCCCTGGGCGTGCAGCTGCTCGAAGACCTCGCGGGGTTCGGTGCCCAGCGGCAGCACCAGCGGGGTGCGGTCGGCGACCTCGCCGACCCGGGCGAACCGGTCCACGCCGGAGCAGGCGGACTCGTCCACGACGCCGACCGGCCTGCGGTCCTCGTCGACGACCACGACCGCGCCGTGCGAGCGCTTCGGCAGCAGGTTCAGCACGTCCGCGACCGCGTCGTCCGGGCGCAGCACCAGCGGCGTGTCCCAGACCGGGTGCCGGTCCTTCACCCAGGACACGATCTCCGCGACGGCTTCGGGGGCGACGTCCTGCGGCAGGACGGTGATCCCACCGCGCCGCGCCACCGTCTCCGCCATGCGGCGGCCCGCGACGGCGGTCATGTTGGCGACCACGACCGGGAGCGTGGTGCCCGAGCCGTCGGAGGTCGCGAGGTCGACGTCGAACCGGGACTCGACGCCGGAGCGGCGCGGGGCCAGGAAGACGTCGTCGTAGGTCAGGTCTGTGGAGGGCTGCTGCCCGTTCAAGAACCGCACGAGGTTCCACCCTACGTGCCGGACGGCCCCCACCGGTCGGATCGAGCGAGCCGCCGGTTCTGCGCGGATCATCCGGAAGTGTGGTTGCGGGGGGTTTTCGCCACCAGGCTAGATTGGGGGCAGCTGCGCAAGGTGCGTGGAAGTAAGCTCCAAGTACCGCCGGTTCCCGCGTGCGGCGGCCAATGCCGACCCGCACAACCGAGTGCTCCGCAACCCGAGTCGAGGGACGAGCGGTCAGATCTCCTCGCCGCTGAGCAGGGGTTCGAAGGAGCGGTAGGCGGTGTAGTTGCGGAAGAAGCGGCTGTACAGCTCGGAGCCGTCGTCGAAGGTGGCGTCCTCGACCTTCTTCACCTCGACGAGCTCCTTGAACTTCCAGGTGACGATCTCGCCGTCCTCGTTCGGGTAGCTGGCGGCCTGCTGCTTGCCGCAGTCGACGGCCTTCTCCCGCGCCTCCTCGTCGGATTCGGCCTTGACCAGCACGAACGATTCCTCGTAGAGCTCCGGTTCGGTGGCCGACGCGGAGGAGATCTCGATGAGCAGCACCGCGACGTAGAACTCGGCCTCGGCGGAGGAGGTGCTCGCCTGGAAGTCGCGGGGGTCGATGCTGCCCGAACCGATGTCGATCGAGCCGACCTGCTCGTCGTCGCTGGGGGTGGTCATGGCTCCACCCTCTCATCCGCCGAGGAGGCCCCCGGCAGCATGGCCCGCACCGCGTCGATCGTGTCGGCGGTGGCGGCGTCCTTGTCGGGGCGGTAGCGCAGCACGCGGGCGAAGCGCAGCGCGACCTCGCCGGGGTAGCGGGTGCTGACCTGCACCCCGTCCAGTTCGACCTCCACGACCAGGTCCGGGGCGAGGTGCACGGTACTCCGGTCGCGGTGCGTCTCGTGGCGGGGGAATTCGGCGGTCTGCCAGGCGAGGAGTTCGTCGGTGAGGCCCTTGAACGTCTTGCCCACCATGATCGGCGGTCCGCCCGCCGGGTCGCGGGCGCCGAGGTGCAGGTTGGACAGCGTCCCGCTGCGCCGCCCGTGGCCCCATTCCGCGGCGAGCACCACCAGGTCCAGCGTGTGCGACGGTTTGACCTTGCGCCAGGCCCGGCCGCGCCGCCCCGCCGCGTAGATCGAGTCGAGGTCCTTCACCACGACCCCTTCGTGCCCGGCGTCGAGGGCGTCGTTCAGCAGCGCGTCCGCGTCCTCGGCGTTCCCGGGGCGCACCCCGGGGATGCGGTGCTCGGGTGCGACCCGGGCCAGCGCCGCCAGCCGCCGGTGCAGCGGCTCGTCCACCAGGTCGGCGCCGTCCAGGTGCAGGCAGTCGAAGAAGTGCGGCCGCAGCACCTCGTCGCGCGGACCGCGGGCGCCGAAGCGGGACATCGTCTCCTGGAACGGGCGGGGCCTGCCGGAGTCGGTGAGGGCGAGCGCCTCCCCGTCCAGCACCACCGACGTGCAGGGCAGCGCCAGGCCCAGTTCGACGAGTTCCGGGACCTGCCCGGTGATCTCGCGGAGCGTGCGGGTGAACACCCGGACCTGCTCGCGGTCCCGGTGCAGCTGGATCCGCGCCCCGTCCAGCTTGTGCTCGACCACGCAGTCGCCGAGTTCGCCCAGCGCCGCCGTGAGGGTGTCGGCGGGCGAGGCGAGCATCGGTCGCAGCGGCCTGCCCACTTCGAGTCGGAACTCGGCGAGCGCGGCGGAACCGCCGGTCAGCGCGGCCTCGGCGGTGGCGGGCAGCCGCCCGGAGAGTATGAACGCCCGGAGCACCGCTTCGGCGGGCACGTCGGCGGCGCGGGCGACGGCCGCCAGCAGCACGCCTTCGAGCGCGCCTTGCCGGAGTTCGCCGCCGAGCAGCCGGACCAGGAACCGCTGCTCGTCGGCGGTGGCGCGGCCCAGCAACGCGTGCAGCAGGTCGAGGCGGCGCTGCCCGGATCCGGTGCCGGTGGTGGCGCGCAGCTCGTCGACGGTGGCGGCCACGTCGAGCACGGTCAGTCCGGGGGTCGCGGCGGGTTCGGCGCGCAGCGCGTTCAGCGTGGACCAGCCGACCCCGGCGCGGCCGCCGGGCAGCTCACCGGCGAGCAGCGCGGCGGCGGGCCGGATCTCGGCGCCGCGCAGGCGGGTGAGCAGTTCGGCGAGGGTGCGGATCTTCGCGTTGCGGGCGCGGGTCCCCGCGACCTCGGCGGACGCGGAGACGACTGCGTTCAGCGGCACCATGCGTCCATGGTGCGCGCGGTGCCCCGCAACTCGCCGGAGGAACGGGGAACCGGTGGGGCGGTGCGCGGCGTCGTAGTCGTGATCCGGAACCGCTGGGGGTGCTCCGGATCGGGCCGTGCGCTCGCCGGGTGGCGGTGCGCACGGCCCACCGGCTCACTTGGCCTTGGCCATGCCCAGCACGTCCAGCGCGGTGTCCAGCTGCTCCAGGGTGAGCTTGCCGGAGTCGACGTGGCCGCGTTCGAGGACGACCTCGCGGATGGTGCGGCGCTCCTTGAGGGCCTGCTTCGCGATCGAGGCGGCCTCCTCGTAGCCGATGAAGCGGTTCAGCGGCGTGACGATCGAGGGCGAACCCTCGGCGTACTCGCGGGCGCGCTCGACGTTGGCCTCGACCCCGGCGAACACCTTGTCGGCGAGCAGCCGGGACACGGCGGCGAGCAGCCGCGCGGATTCCAGCACGTTGCGGGCGATCACCGGCAGGTTCACGTTGAGCTGGAAGTTGCCCTGCGCGCCGGCGAACGCGACGGCCGCGTCGTTGCCGATGACCTGCGCGACGACCTGGAGGGTGGCCTCCGGGATCACCGGGTTCACCTTGCCCGGCATGATCGAGGAACCGGGCTGCAGGTCGGGCAGCGCCAGCTCGGCGAGGCCGGTGCGCGGGCCGGACCCGAGCCAGCGCACGTCGTTGGCGATCTTGTTCAGGCTCACCGCGACGGTGCGCAGGTGCCCGGAGGTCTCGACGACGCCGTCCTGGGTGGCCTGCGCCTCGAAGTGGTCGCGGGCCTCGGTCAGCGGCAGTCCGGTGACGCGGGCGAGCTCGGCGGCGACGGCCGCGCCGAAGCCGTCCGGCGCGTTCAGGCCGGAGCCGACGGCGGTGCCGCCGATGGGCAGCTCGCCGAGCCGGTCCAGCCCGGAACGCAGCCGCTCCACGCCGAAGCGCACCTGCGAGGCCCACGCGCCCGCTTCCTGGGCGAGGGTGATCGGCACCGCGTCCATCAGGTGGGTGCGGCCGGACTTGACGACCTCGGCCCACTCGGCGGCGCGGCCCTCGACGACGCCCGCCAGGTGCTCCAGAGCGGGGATGACGTCGGTGAGCACGGCCTCGGTGGCGGCCACGTGGATGGTGGTGGGGAACGTGTCGTTCGAGGACTGCGAGGCGTTGACGTGGTCGTTCGGGTGCACGTCGCGGCCGAGTCCGCGGGTCGCGAGGGTCGCGATGACCTCGTTGGCGTTCATGTTCGACGACGTGCCGGAGCCGGTCTGGAACACGTCGATCGGGAAGTGCGCGTCGTGGTGGCCCTCGGCGACCTCGTCGGCGGCGGTGGCGATGGCCTCGGCCATGTCGGCGTCGAGGATGCCGAGTTCGCCGTTGACCCGCGCGGTGGCGGCCTTGAGCAGTCCGAGGGCGCGGATCTGCGCGCGCTCCAGCCCGCGGCCGGAGATCGGGAAGTTCTCCACGGCGCGCTGCGTCTGCGCGCGGTACAGGGCGTCGGCGGGAACCCTGACCTCGCCCATGGTGTCGTGTTCGATCCGGTAGTCCTGTTCAGCCATGACCGAAGTGTCCACCGCCCGAGCGGGGCCGGTCAGTATGGGGCGGCCCACTTCCGGGCAGTCCTCCGGGTGCTGGACCGAGAAAGGTGACGGAGATCGTCGCCGAGCCGGGCGCGCCGGGCTCGGAGGCGATCCGCGTTGCACCGGCGCGAGCGGGGTGGGGCATGGCCGAGCACGAGGTCGATCTGCTGGTCGTCGGCGCGGGGCCGGCGGGGCTGTTCGCGGCGTACTACGCGGGGTTCCGGGGCCTGTCGGTGGCGGTGGTGGATTCGCTGCCGGAACCGGGCGGGCAGGTCGCGGCGATGTACCCGGAGAAGCTGATCTTCGACGTGCCGGGGTTCCCCGCGGTGCGCGGCCGCGACCTGGTGGCGGCCCTGGTGGAGCAGGCCGCGCCGCGCGAACCGCGCTACCTGCTGGGCAGGGACGCCACCGATCTGTCCGAAGTGGATGGACGGCTGCGGGTGCTGGCGGGCCCGGAACCGGTGCGCGCGCGAGCCGTGCTGATCACCGCGGGCATCGGCGAGTTCACGCCCCGGCCGCTGCCCGCGGGCGGGGACTGGCTCGGCAGGGGAGTGGTGCACTTCGTGCCCGACCTGGCGGTGCACCGCGGGCAGGACGTGGTGGTGGTCGGCGGCGGCGATTCGGCGTTCGACTGGGCGCTGGCGCTGCACCCGATCGCGCGCAGCGTGACCCTCGTGCACCGCCGGGCGCGGTTCCGCGCGCACCCGGGCCTGGTGCGGGAGGTCGCCGAGCTCGGCGTCGAGATCATCACCGAGGCGCAGGTGGTGGCGGTGCGCGGGGACTCCGCGGGCGTGCACGAGGTGGAGCTGGCCGTCGGCGAGCGGCGGCGGGTGCTGCCCGCGCGGACCGTGGTCGCCGCGCTCGGCTTCACCGCCTCGCTGGGGCCGATCGAGTCCTGGGGACTGGAGTTGGCCGGGCGCTCGATCCGGGTGGACAGCACGATGCGCACCAACCGGGACCGGGTGTACGCGGCGGGCGACGTGGCCACCTACCCGGGGAAGGTGAAGCTGATCGCCACCGGCTTCGGCGAGGCCGCCACCGCGGTCAACAACCTCGCGGTCGCCCTGGACCCGGCGGCCCACCTCTTCCCGGGCCACTCCTCCGACCGGAGCTGAACGTGGAACGGCCGCCCTCCCCAGGAGGAGGGCGGCCGGTCTGCGGGTGCCGATCAGGCGGCGGTGTTCTCCTCGACCCAGTCGGACAGCGCCGACACGTCGGTGTAGATCGACGGGCCGGTCGCGCAGTTCGAGTCGTTGTTCCCGGCGCGGCTGGTGGCGCCGATCAGCTCCCAGGAGCCCTCGGTGCCCTTGATCTGCGGGCCGCCCGAGTCGCCGTAGCAGGCGCCGGAGTCGCCACCGGGGTTCGAGGTGCAGATCTCGGTCTCGCCCTCGATGCCCGAGCAGTCGGCGTCGTCGACGATCGCGGTGTCCAGCTCCTGCAGCGTGGCGGGGGCTTCGCCGCCCGGCGCCGGGCTGGTCTGGCCCCAGCCGATGATGCGGGTCTCGGTGCCGGTGGCGCCCGACTCGGGGGCGATGGAGATCGGCTGCGCGGAGACCTGCGTGTCCAGCTTGATCACGGCGATGTCCGCCGAGTCGTGCACCTTGATGTCGCTGACCCCGGCCTCTTCGCCGCCGGAGGCGTGCTCCAGGCTGCCGACGCGGACGGACAGGTCGCCGGGCTGGCTGCCCTGGACGCAGTGCGCGGCGGTGACCGCCCAGTCGGCCTTGATCAGCGAAGCGCCGCAGATGTGCCCGCCGCCGGACTGCAGCGACACCATGAACGAGTAGGTCTCGGTGGCGTCGTGACCGCCCACGACCATGGGCGTGGGGTCCTGGGCCGCGGAAGCGGGCGTGGCCAGCGCGAGCGCGGCGCCGGCGGCGAGCACTCCGGTGAGCAGGGAGCGTGTGCGCATGGGGGACGAGTCCTTCCGTGTGCCCGGTCCTGGGACGGCCCGGGGTGGTGCTCGGTCCGGTGCGGCGGGCCGAGTGACCACTGACGGTAAGGATCTTCACTCATCCGAGGCACCCACTTAGGTGGGTCTTCACGTCGCTCCAACGACGGTACCCACCCGGCCGAACGCGGCTCCGGTGCAGGTCAACACCGGCCTGATGGCCGATTCGGGGAAATACCGGGAAAAACAGCTCCCCGCGAAACGACGGACCGCCCGCCCCGGCGTGCGGGGACGGGCGGTCCGATCGCGGCGATCAGGGGAGCAGGCCGTGCCTGCCGCCCTCGTCCCCGCCCAGCTCCACGTCCGAGTACTCGCGCAGCTTCGTCAGCTTGTGCAGGCCCTCGATCACCCGCACCGTGCCCGACTTCGACCGCATCACGATCGACTGGGTGCTGCACCGGTTCGCCCGGTAGTGCACGCCCTTGAGCAGTGCGCCGTCGGTGATGCCGGTGGCGCAGAAGAACACGTTGTCCCCGCGCACCAGGTCCGAGGTGGTCAGCACCTGCTCCACGTCGTGCCCGGCGTCGAGCGCCTGCTGCCGCTCCGCGTCGTCCTTCGGCCACAGCCGGGTCTGGATCTCCCCGTCCATGCACTTGAGCGCGGCCGCGGTGATGATGCCCTCCGGCGTGCCGCCGATGCCGATGAGCATGTCGACGCCGCTGTCCGGGCGGGCCGCGGCGATCGCCCCGGCCACGTCGCCGTCGGAGATGAACTGGATGCGCGCACCCGCCTCGCGGACCTCGCGGACCAGGTCCTCGTGCCGCGGCCGGTCCAGGATGCACACCGTGACGTCGGAGACGTCGATGTGCTTGGCCTTCGCGACGCGGCGGATGTTCTCCGCGGTCGGCGCGTTCAGGTCCACCACCCCGGCGGCCTCCGGCCCGACGGCGAGCTTCTCCATGTAGAACACCGCGGACGGGTCGAACATGGCGCCGCGCTCGGCGACGGCGAGCACGGCCAGCGCGTTCGGCATGCCCTTGCTCAGCAGCGTCGTGCCGTCGATCGGGTCGACGGCGACGTCCACCTCGGGGCCTGCGCCGTTGCCGACCTCCTCGCCGTTGAACAGCATCGGCGCTTCGTCCTTCTCGCCCTCGCCGATGACGACGACGCCCTGCATCGAGACGGTGCCGATCAGCTTGCGCATGGCATCCACCGCGGCGCCGTCACCGGAGTTCTTGTCGCCGCGACCGACCCAGCGTCCCGCGGCCATCGCCGCGGCCTCGGTGACCCGGACCAGTTCCATGGCCAGGTTGCGGTCGGGCGCCTCGTGGTGGCCCTGCGTGGTGGACGTGCTCATCGCGCCTCCCGGTATGGCGAGCTGACTCCATCGGCAGCACGCGCCGGCTCCGCGCGCCCTGCTCGTCGGATCTTCGCAGATCGCGCAGCTCGGAGCCGGGGCACGTGGGCGAGCCCACTACCGGTCTTCGCCGGGCTCCTCCACGGAGGCGAGGGCGCGGTCGACGCGTTCGCGCGCGCCCGCGAGGTGCCGCTCGCACACGGCGGCGAGGGCTTCGCCGCGTTCCCACAGCGACAGCGACTCCTCCAGGGACAGGCCACCGGCTTCGAGCCGCTTGACCACGTCGGCCAGTTCGTCCCGCGCCGGCTCGTAGCCCAGCTCGGCGACGTCCGGGTGGTCGGCGACCGGGTCGAAGTGCTCGTCCTGCTCGTTCTTCGTCACGGGGTGGGGCTCTCCAGCTTGCTGGGTACGGACACCACGGCGGTCGCGATGGCCTGGTCGTAGCCGATGAACGCTTCGGCGAACTCGGCGCCGTCGCCTTCCCGGACCGCGTCGTTGATGCGCAACTGCGCTTCGACGACCCTACGTCGGTGGGCGGATCCGCGGCCCACCCACCACCGGCCGCCCGCGTACTCGGACGTGGCGTCGGCCAGCGCCCGCAGCTTCAGCGGCAGCGTCCGGCGCTCGGTGGAGTCGCAACCGCCGAGCAGCGCGTTCCAGCAGCGCGCGGCGGCCAGGTCGGCCTCCCGCGCGCACCGCCGGACCTGCTCGGCGTCGTGCAACTTCGGCGAGCGCGTGACGGCCACCGTCAAGGGGAGGAATGTGGGCTCCTGCTGTCCCCGCACCACGACCTCCCTCGTTCCACTACTCCGTTCCGCCGGGCACCACGGCGTGCACCGCTCCGTCAACGACGCGGACCCGCAACGTGGTTCCCGCCGGGGCCTGGTCGATCGAGCGCAGCACTCCGTCGGCCCCGTCGGGCTCGACGCGCTGCACGATCGCGTACCCGCGAGCAAGAGTGGCCGCAGGACCGAGGGTCGTCAAGCGAGATCGAGTCGCGGTCATCGCATGCCCTTCGGCGGTGAGCACGCCCGTGATGGCGCGCCGCGCGCGGTCCCGTCCGACCTGGACCTGTTCTGATCTGCGGTCCAGCGGGCCGTGCGGGTCGGCCAGCGCGGGCCTGCTGCGCAGCGAATCCAGCAGCCTGCGCTCGCGGTCCACCCATCCGTGTAGCGCTCGTCGCGCGCGGTCGCGGAGCTGGTGCACCCGCTGGGTCTCCTCCGCCATGTCCGGAACGACGCGCTTGCCCGCGCCGGTCGGGGTGGAGCAGCGGACGTCGGCGACGTGGTCCAGCAGCGGCGAGTCCGGCTCGTGCCCGATCGCGCTGACCACCGGCGTGCGGCAGGTCGACACCGCGCGGCACAGCGCCTCGTCGGAGAACGGCAGCAGGTCCTCGACGCTGCCGCCCCCGCGGGCCAGCACGATCACGTCCACCTCGGGGTCGCGGTCGAGCTCGCCCAGCACGTCGAGGATCTGCGGCACCGCGGTCGAGCCCTGCACGGCCACGTTGCGGATCTCGAAGCGCACCGACGGCCAGCGCAGCCGCGCGTTGCTGAGCACGTCGTGCTCGGCCGCGGACGCCCGCCCGGTGATCAGGCCGACCTTGTTCGGCAGGAACGGCAGCCGCCGCTTGCGCGCCGGGTCGAACAGGCCTTCCGCCTTGAGCAGCTGGCGGAGCCGTTCGATGCGGGCGAGCAGTTCACCGATGCCGACGGCGCGGATCTCGTCCACCCGCAGGCTCAACGTCCCGCGGCCGGTGAAGAAGGTGGGCTTGCCGTGCACCACGACGCGGCTGCCGTCGGTCAGCGGCGGGTCCTGCTTGCGCAGCAGCGAGGACGCGCAGGTCAACGTCAGCGACACCTCGGCGGACGGGTCGCGCAGGGTGAGGAAGGAGGTGGCGGCGCCGGGCCGTTGCGAGATCTGCGTGATCTGGCCTTCGACCCAGATGGTGCCGAGCCGGTGGATCCAGTCGGCGATCTTGCGGGCCACGGTGCGCACCGGCCACGGGTCTTCCGCGCTGGTCGGCGGTGGGTTGGCGGGGGCGTTCAGGACCGCTCCTTCCACGTCCGGGCTTGGGCGGCGCGATCATACGGCCGTTCCCCGTCGGGGCGGGGCGGCGCGTCAGTTCTCGGTGCGGAGGCGTTCGAGCCGGTTGCCGAGCATCCGCAGGAACTCGGGGCGCTGCTGGTTCGCCCGCTCGTGGTCGAGCATGGCCTCGACCTCGGCGGTGGAGAAGCCGCGCAGCCTGCCGCGGAGCTGGGGCAGCGTGATGCCCTCGTAGCCGGCGAGCACGCCCGCGTCGTCCGGGGCGGGTGCGGCGGGCGCGGGTTCGTCCTCGTCGAAGGTGGCCCACTCCGGCTGGTCCTCGCCGCGGTCCCAGGCGCCGAGCGCCTCGTCGCCGCGGATGGCCAGTTCGGTGATCTGCTGCTGCATCCGCATCGACAGCTGGAGGGCCTGGCTGGCCACGGTCAGCGGCAACCCGAGCAGCTGGGCGGGCAGCCGCCGGGTCTGCTCGGCGGTGACGGCCGCGAGTCCGGCCGCGACGCGGATCGGCAAGGGGTACGTCGACATGGCCCCAGCCTCCCGCACTCGCGCCGCGGAAACCATCGGCCGGGCACCGGAGCTTCGCCCGGAGGTGCGGGCCGGTTACGGATTCCGGCGGTACCCCCGGGGTGTCCGGTGGCGGTCGGTCACCGTTGACCGCCGCGTCCCGCGCGACGGGTGTCCGCCGGTAGCGGGAAGGGTGACGCTCGGTACCGCCTCGGCAGGTGGCCGCAGGGCTGACCCGTCGCGGGGTGGTCCGTACCCTGGACGGCATGAGCACCTCGCCGCAGGCCGCCGATCGCCTCGCACCGAGCGACCTTGACCAAGGCACCTCCGACCAGGGCACTTCCGAGGGCGGACGCACCAAGCGCGTCCTGCTCGCCAAGCCCCGTGGCTACTGCGCAGGCGTGGACCGCGCGGTCATCACGGTCGAGAAGGCGCTGGACACCTACGGCCCGCCCGTGTACGTGCGCAAGGAGATCGTGCACAACAAGCACGTGGTGGAGACGCTCCAGGACCGCGGCGTGATCTTCGTGGACGAGACCGACGAGGTCCCCGAGGGCGCGCTGGTGGTGTTCTCCGCGCACGGCGTCAGCCCCGCGGTGCACGAGGAGGCCAAGACCCGGAACCTGCGCACCATCGACGCGACCTGCCCGCTGGTCACGAAGGTGCACAAGGAGGTCAACCGGTTCGCCCGCGACGACTACGACATCCTGCTGATCGGCCACGAGGGCCACGAGGAGGTCGAGGGCACCGCCGGTGAGGCGCCGGACCGCGTGCAGCTCGTAGACAAGCCGGAGGACGTGGACAAGGTGCACGTCCGCGACCCGAACAAGGTCGTGTGGCTGTCGCAGACCACGCTCAGCGTCGACGAGACGATGGAGCGGGTCGACCAGATCAAGGAGCGCTTCCCCGATCTGCAGGCGCCGCCGAGCGACGACATCTGCTACGCCACCTCGAACCGCCAGTTCGCGGTGAAGGCGATGGCCGCCGAGTGCGACCTGGTGCTGGTCGTCGGCTCGCAGAACTCCTCGAACTCGAAGCGGCTCGTCGAGGTCGCGCTGCAGGCGGGCGCGAACGACTCGCACCTGATCGACTACGCGAACCAGATCGAGGACTCCTGGCTGGAGGGCGTCGGCACGGTCGGCGTCACCAGCGGTGCCTCGGTGCCGGACGTGCTGGTGATGCAGGTGCTGGAGCACCTCGCCGAGCGCGGCTGGGACGGCGAGGTCGAAGAGGTCACCACCGCCAACGAGAAGATCACCTTCGCGCTGCCGCGGGAGCTCCGCAAGGACCTCAAGGAGAACCCGGACGCGCCGAAGGGCGTCCGCTGACCGCTCCCTCCCGCGGGAGGAACCGGGTGGTCCGCCGCTGAAGGGGCGAGACCACCTGGCGAGCACGCGAACGCGAAACGGCCCGCTCGACCTGATCGGTCGGCGGGCCGTTCTGCTGCGCTGGGCGGGGGCGCCGGCGTCCTTCAGTCGAAGAAGTCGTCGGCGCGGCGGGGGCGGCGGGGCCTGCGCGCCGGGTCGTCCCGCTTCGGCTCGGGGCGTCCG
>NZ_JAIUJZ010000155.1:0-16153 GCF_020176775.1 Saccharopolyspora sp. 6M | reverse complement strand
CCCCCCCCCCCCCCCCCCCCCCCCCCCCCCCCCCCCCCCCCCCCCCCCCCCCCCCCCCCCCCCCCCCCCCCCCCCCCCCACCGCTCTGCTCGTGCTTCCGCCGCGCGGTCGGCCAGGCGGACCTCAGGGGCCCGCCGGTGCCGGATCAGGCCGAGGGGGTCCCGCCGGGCTGCGCCGGGCCGTCGCCGTCCGGCTTGCGCGGTGTCTCACCGGGCTGCTGGTCCGAGCCGGTGCCGGTCGAGCCGGTGCCGCCCTGCTGGGCGGAACCGCCGGAGGACTGCTGCTTGTTGAGCACGCCCTCGACCTTGCTGCTCACGTTCTCGATCTGGTCGTGGTACTTGCCGCCGGTGGCCTTGTCCAGCTTCGTCTTGGCGGCGTCCAGACCCTTGGTGGCGTTGGGGCCCGCCTTCTCGGCGAGCTCGCCCGCCTTGTCCTTGACCTGGTTGGCCAGGTCCTTCGCCTTGTCCAGGAAACTCATCCGTTGCCTCCAGGTGGCCGTGCCGCTGCGGGTGGCCGGGAGCGGGTGGCCGTGCCGGTCACGGCCGCGAAACCGGTGGGCACCGGCTCGTCCCGGCCGTCACCGGGAAGTCCCCGGGTGCTCGGCCATGGTCGCACCACGATCTTGGTGGAGGAAGCGGCCCACGGCATCCGGAGTCCGCGCATCCCCGGGATGGGGGGACGATGGAGGCATGACGGAGACCGAACGGCAGCGCAGGCGCCGCCTCGCCGAGATCTTCGGCGAGGTGCTCCCGCAGACCACCTCGGACGAGCGTTCCGAGGGGCCGGACCGCCGGGAAGGTGATCAGCGGGAGACCGAGCGCTGGTACCGGGAGAACCGCCCGCCGCACCACGGCGGCTGACGGGAGCCCGGAACCGCTCGCGGGTCAGTTCTTGCTGGCGCCGCCGTTGCCGCTCTGCGCCGACACCGAGGCGTTCGCGCCCACGGTCGTCTCGTCGTCGGAAGCGAGGCCCTTGACCGCGGGCAGGCCCTGGTCGCGGCGCAGCAGGTCGCGGATCTCCTGCAGCAGCTCCACGTCGGTCGGGTCGGCCGGGCCCTCTTCCTTGCCCTTCTTCCGCCGCTCCTGGATCTTCTGCATCGGCATCACGAACAGGAAGTAGACCACCGCGGCCGTGATCAGGAACGTGATGATCGAGTTGATCACCACGGCGAAGTCGATGACCGAGGCCTCGTTGCCGTCGATGATCTGGAACGACAGCCCGCGGACGTTCGCCCCGCCTGCCGCGGCGATCACGGGCTTGATGACGCTGGTCGTGACCGCGGTGACCAGCGCGGTGAACGCGCTGCCGACGACGACCGCGACCGCGAGGTCGATGACGTTGCCTCGCATCAAGAAGTCCTTGAAGCCCTTGAGCACGGCACTCTCCTTCGTTGAACTCGACGTGCCCGGGTCGGTCCCGGACGGGAGGGGGAGCCGCGGGAGCGCGTCCCGGCGGCTGCTCAGCGGAGCGTAACGGTCACCGAATGGATCAACGACGCTCCGGCCACCGCCGCAGCGCGCTGCTCCGGAACGCCCACGACCAGGAGTCGTCCCTGGTCCGCGCCGCTTCCGGTGGGGTGCACCGCCAGCACCGGTACCCGCTCGGCGAGCACCGTTCCGGGACCGGATCGTTCCTGGGGTGTGACCAGGTCCACTCGGGCCCCGGGGTGCAGCAGGTCGCCGACCCCGGGATCCGCGAGCCGCACCGGCACCGCGACCTGTCCGGGTGCGGCCGCGACCTCCGGTGGTCGTTCCGGTGCGGTGGCCAGCCGGACGTCGGTGAGCGGTTCGCCGTCCCGCACCGCGCCGCCGGGCGCCCGGCCCACCGCGGCGGCCGGATCGCGCAGCGCCCCGGGCGGCACCAGGTCGGCGGGCAGGTCGCGGTGCCGGAGGTCCGCGGCGTCGAGCGGCCTGCCGGGAGCGAGGTCGTGCGCCGCCACCACCACCTGCACCTGGCTGCCGGTGGCGGGCAGCAGTGCGAGCGCACCGGCCAGCACGAACAGCGCGACGGCCGCGATCCGGCGGGCGAGCAGCAGGCCGGAGCCGCGCGCCACCGGAGCTCGCGGCAGCAGCGCGGCCAACCGCTCCCGCGCGGTCGGCCCGAGGTCCCGGCCGGTGCGCCGCCGTCCGCGCGCCCGGAAGCGGCGCGTGTTCCCGCCGCGCCGGCCATGAGCACCGGATTCGCCCCTGCCCGTTCCGCCGTTCTCCCGCGGCCCCGTGGTTCCGGAGCCTCCGCGCCCACCGCTCATGGTCCCCTCCTCGCCCGCCATCGCCTGAGATCGACGTTAGGAGAGCGCGGGCAGCGCGGACAGGGTCGAGTTCGGAATCTGTGGATGGATCGCCGGCCTGTGGACAACTCCGCCGCGGAAGGGGGTGAAGCCGTGGTCAACGCAGAAAAAATCGCCGACCGCGACAGCGATCGGCGATCTCGGGAACCGGCGTGGAACGGATCAGGAAGCCGCGGCGGTGGTCGAGGAGGAACTCGACGAGGAGGACGACGAGGAAGCGGAGGACGACGAGGAACTCGACGACGAGTCCGAGGACGAGCTCGACGAACCGGACCCGGAGTCCCCGGACGACGAGGACGAGGTGGACGTCGAGGACGAGCCGGAGTTCGACCGGTTGTCCGTGCGGTAGAACCCGCTGCCCTTGAACACGATGCCCACCGCGTTGAACAGCTTCCGGAGCCGACCGGTGCACTGCGGGCACTCGGTCAGCGAGTCTTCGCTGAAGGACTGCACCGCCTCGAATCGGTGGTCGCACTCGGTGCAGGCGTACTGGTAGGTGGGCACGGCCGTCAACCTCCGGGCTTTTCATGGTGTTGGCACTCGAATGGACAGAGTGCCAACACGATGATGCGCCATCTGAGGTGCCCAGCGCAAACACGCTTAGGTCACACCGCGTGCCCGCCGCCACCGCCACCGACTGCGACGAGCCCGCGACCAGGCGTGATCACCGCGTGCATCCGGACGTCGTGCTCCTCGCCGGGCAGCTCCGCCACGAACTCGGCGTCCCGCACCACCGCGATCAGCCGCGCGGCCGGATCCGCCAGCGGCAGCGACCGGTCGTAGTGCCCGGCTCCCCGGCCCAGCCGGACCCCGCGCTCGTCCACCGCCAGCGCGGGCACCAGCACCGCGTCGGCCGCCCCGAGCTCCGCCGCGCCCAGCCGCGGACCGTTCGGCTCCAGCAGCCCGTAGCGGGCCTGGTCCAGGGAATCCGCCCCGGTGTAGTCCGCCCAGTCCAGCGGCATCGCGCCGACCACCACCGGCAGCAGCACCCGGCAGCCCGCCGCCCGCAGCGCGTCCAGCAACGCCGTGGACCCGGGTTCGCCGCGCACCGGGACGTACGCCGCGACCACCCGCGGGCTGCACCGCTCGGCCCAGCCCAGCGCCGCCGAACGAAGTGACCCGGCCTCCGCTGATCGAGTGGTCTCGTCGATGGTCCTCCTGCGTTCTTCCAGGACGCGGCGCCATTCCGACTTGGATTGCCGTAGTTCTCCCAGCGAGGTCACAGCTCCACCATAGGTGCGACCGATAGGCTCCCAAGTCATGAACAGCGCTGCCAGCAACCCCGCGAACGCTGCGTTCCGCACCGCCATCGTGCCCGCCGCGGGCCTGGGGACCCGGTTCCTGCCGACCACCAAGGCCGTGCCCAAGGAACTGCTGCCCGTCGTGGACACCCCGGGGATCGAACTGGTGGCGACCGAGGCCGCCGAAGCGGGCGCCGAACGCCTCGTGATCGTGACCTCCCCGGACAAGAAGGCCGTCACCGACTACTTCCAGCCGGCGCCCGAACTGGAGGGCACGCTCCGCGAGCGCGGCAAGGACGCCCAGCTCGCCAAGGTGCGCCGGGCCCCCGAGCTGATCGCCGCCGAGACCGCGCTGCAGGAGGAGGCCCTCGGCCTCGGGCACGCGGTGAGCTGCGCCGAGCAGAACCTCACCGACGCCGACGACGCCGTCGCCGTGCTGCTGCCCGACGACCTCGTGCTGCCCCGCGGCGTCCTCGCCAAGATGGCCGAGACCCGCGCCCGCCACGGCGGCAGCGTGCTCTGCGCCTTCGACGTGCCCGACGACGAGGTCTCCTCGTACGGCGTCTTCGACGTCGCCGACACCGATGAGGACGACGTCAAGCAGGTCCGCGGCATGGTGGAGAAGCCCGCGCCGGCGGACGCCCCCTCCAGCCTCGCCGCCGCCGGTCGGTACCTCCTCGACCGGGCGGTCTTCGACGCGCTCAAGCGGATCGAACCCGGTGCCGGAGGTGAGCTGCAACTCACCGATGCCGTAGCGTTGCTGATCTCGGAGGGTCACCCGGTGCACGTGGTGGTGCACCGCGGCAAGCGACACGACTTGGGAAATCCTGGCGGTTTCCTCAAAGCTGCGGTGGACTTCGCCCTGGACGACCCCGAGTACGGGCCTGGTCTGCGGGACTGGCTCGGTGAACGGCTGAACAGGAGCTGACGGCGAGCGGCCTCGGCTCCACCTGGAAGAGGTCGAGTGCCATGAGGTCAGTGGACGAACAGCTCGCGCGTGTCCTCACCGCCGCGGTGCGGCCCGCGCCGGTGCGGGTGGCGATCTCCGAAGCGCAGGGACTGCTGTGCGCCGAGGAGATCGTGGCCGGTCAGGCACTTCCCGGATTCGACCAGGCCGCGGTGGACGGTTACGCCGTGCGCAGCGTCGACGTGCAGGACGCCGGGGACGGGACGCCGGTGCTGCCGGTGGTCGGCGAGATCACCTCCGGTTCCCGGCAGCCCCGCCGGCTGCAACCCGGTCAGGCGGTGCGGGTCACGGCGGGCGCTCCGCTGCCCACGCTGGCCGACGCCGTGGTGCCGCTGGACCGCACCGACGAGCACCCGGCGAAGGTCACCGTCCGCCAGGGCGTGCCCTCGGCGGCGTTCGTGCGGCGCGCGGGCGAGGACGTGCAGACCGGCGACCTCGCGGTGCGCCGCGGCTCGGCGATCGGGTCCGCGCAGGTGGGGCTGCTCGCGGCGGTCGGCAGGGACAAGGTGCTGGTGCACCCGCGGCCGCGGGTCTCGGTGCTGTCGCTGGGCGACGAGCTGGTCGACGTGGACCGCAGCCCGGGGCAGGGGCAGGTCTACGACGTGAACTCCTACGCGCTGGCCGCCGCCGCCCGCGACGCCGGTGCGGAGGTCACCCGGGTGGGCATCGTGAGCACCGAGCCCAAGCGGTTGCGCGAGGTCGTGGAGGGCCGGTTGCTGCTCTCCGAAATCGTGGTGATCTCCGGCGGGGTCGGCGGGGCGCTCGGCGGCGAGGTGCGCTCGGCGCTGGGCGACCTGGGCGAGCTCGACGCGACGCGGGTCGCGATGCAGCCGGGTTCCATGCAGGCCTTCGGTCGGCTCGGGCCGGACGAGGTGCCGACCTTCCTGCTGCCCGGCAACGCGGTGAGCGCGCTGGTGGTCTTCGAGGTGCTCGTGCGGCCGCTGATCCGCTCCGCGCTGGGCCGCGGCAACCCGCACCGCCGGACCGTGACGGCGAACCTGCTCTCGCCGGTGACCTCGACCGCGGGCCGCCGCGGCTTCCTGCGGGGGCAGCTGCTGCGCGACCCGGAGACCGACTCCTACCTGGTCCAGCCGCTGGGGACCTCCGGCTCGCACCTGCTGGCGTCGTTGGCCGAGGCGAACTGCCTGATCCTGGTCGACGAGGACGTCACCGAGGTCGGCACCGGCGAGGACGTCCAGGTCCGGTTCCTGTCCCAGCGGGCGTGACCCGCTCGATGTCCGAGGAGGCCGAGCCGCTCTTCCCGTCCCGCCACCCCGGCTGGCCGGCGCGACCGGGGCCGCTGCTGGTGCCCGCGGGCGCGGTCGAGCTGCGTCCGCCGCGGCTGCGGGACGCCACGGCGTGGAGCGGGCTGCGGTTGCGGGACCGGGTGTACCTGCAGCGCTGGGAGCCGACGACGGTCGGCGACTGGCGGGACCGCAACGCGGTGCTGGCCTGGCCCGCGCAGTGGAGCGCGTTGCGCGGCCTGGCGCGGCGCGGGCAGGCGCTGCCGTTCGCGATCTCGGTGGACGGCCGGTTCGCCGGGCAGCTGACGGTCGGCAACGTGGTGCGCGGCGCGCTGCGCTCGGCGTGGATCGGCTACTGGGTCGCGGAGGACGTGTCCGGGGGCGGGATCGCGACCGCGGCGGTGGCGCTGGCGGTGGACCACTGCTTCGGTCCGGCGGGGCTGCACCGGCTGGAGGCGACGGTCCGGCCGGAGAACTCGCCGAGCGTGCGGGTGCTGGAGAAGGCCGGGTTCCGACGCGAGGGGCTGTTCGAGCGCTACCTCGACGTCGAGGGCGCGTGGCGGGACCACTACGTCTACGGGCTCACCGTCGAGGACCGGCCGGAGGGGGCCGCGGCCGCGCTGGTCCGCAGCGGACGAGCCCGGTACGCCTGACCCGATCGGGAGATCTTCGCCGCACCCAGCGGCCGGGAGCGGTGCTCACCGGGGCCGAGACCTCCGTCACCGCGCCTCGACGCCTCGTCCCTCGTCCGAGTGTATTTCCGCTGTTCCCAGGCGCGTGGAGGCCGACACGCCGGGGCATCGCGTCCCTTCCCTGATGCCGCCCGTGCGTTTTTCTGCCTTCAGGACGAAACGAAATCGGAACGGCGTGGCTCAGAGACAGATGTGACAGAAGTGGCTAGCGTGGCGGTCGCAGCAGTGTGCGGCAGGCAGCCAGGGGGAGGTGGCGAGGCGTGCCCAGTTCTTTGATCTTCGCGGCGCTTGCGGCGGCGTGGTTGGTGGTTCTGGTCCCGATGTTCGCCCGTCGCCGGCAGGAAGTGTCCAAGACGACGGACTCGGCACTGGCGGCGCGCGTGGTTCGCAGGGGAAGCGATCGGTCCGTGACCGGCGGAACGGATAGGGCGCAGGAGGCGTACGGCATGGCCGACACCGACCGGCACGAGGACGACGACCGCGACGAGATCGACGAGTACGACGAGGTCGACGAGCAGGACGAGGACCAGCGGCGCCGCGTGCACAGCGACGACGTCCGCGCCGGACGCCGCTACCGGCCCGGCCGAGGTGGCTACGACCCGGAGGCCGCGGCGCTCGCGGCCCGCACCAAGTACGCCCGCAGGCAACGGATCACGATCGCGATGGTGCTCACCGCGATCGCCACCGCGCTGGTCGCGGCGCTCGCGTGGACCGCAGCCTGGTGGCTGCACGCGGTCGTGGACCTCGCCATCGTCGGCTACCTCACCTACCTGCGCCGCCAGGTCCGCATCGAGCAGGACATCCGGGAGCGCAGGCTCGCGCGGATGTCCGCGCTGCGGGAGGAAGAGGACGAGGACGACGAGCTGGAGTACGGCGAGCCCGCGCTCGACGAGTACGACGAGCGGGACGAGTTCGAGGCACCCCGCGGTCCGGCTCCGCGCAACACCGGAGCGGTCGTCGTGGAGATTGACGACGAGGACCCGATGTTCGACGAGCTCGACGAGCGGACCTGGCAGCCGTACCGCCGTGCGGTGGGCGAATAGGTTCCGCGCCCCCTTCGGGAGGGGGGTGTGCGGAGTGCTGTTGGGGCCCTGCTAAGCTACAACAGCACTCAGGCAAGGGGCTGTAGCGCAGTTGGTAGCGCGTCTCGTTCGCATCGAGAAGGTCAGGGGTTCGATTCCCCTCAGCTCCACGCAATAGGAGGCTCGCGCTCGCGGAGAGCGCGAGCTTTTTGCGTTCCGCGTGTTTATCGCGGGGGCCGCGCCCCCCCGGACCCCCACGGTGCGGTGGTCGCTTTTCGTTGGCTCCTGACGTTGTGGAGCGTTCCTGGTCTGCTCACTGACCAGCGGTTTTGTGTTCGAGTAAGCTCCCGCAACCTCCACGGAAGAGCCCGGTCGACGCATTCGCGTCTTCCGGGCTTTTTTCGTTCGTACGGGGGCCGAGTCCCCGTAGGCCCCCACGGTGCGGTGGTGGGATGGGGCGGTTCGCCGCGGTGGGGCGAGTTCCCCCGCCTGCTCACATTGACGGAGTCCGGTCGACGCCGGTGCGTCTTCCAGGCTCCTTTTTCGGGCGGGGACGGGCTCCGCAGGTCTCGCGGGTGGGTTCGCCGTCCGCTCGGCCTCCGGGCGGAGTCCGGGGACGTTGTTGCGTCTTCGGCATTCTTCTCGTTCGCCGGGGCGGTGATCGTCGTCCACTTCGGATGGACGGTCAGGCCGGGCCGCGAGCGGAGTTCGCGAGTTCGTCGGCCGCGCGGTCGACCTCGGCGAGCGTGGTCCCGCGGCCCACTGACAGGCGCAGGGCGCCCAGGGCGAGGTCCGCGTCCAGCCCGGTCGCGAGCAGCGCGGCCGACGGCGTGCGGGTGCCCGCGTGGCAAGCGCTGCCCGTGGCGGCCGCGACACCCGGCGCACAGGCGAGCACCTCCGCGCCGACCCGGCCCGGGACGACGACCAGCAGCGTGTTCGGCAACGCCTCCTCGGCAGGGCTGATCCGGAGCAACCCGGGCAGTCGCGCGGCGAGCCGGTCCCACAACCGCTCTCGCAGCCGGGTCTGCCGCACCCGTTCCGCGTCCAGCAGCGTTCCGGCGAGTTCGGCGGCGGCGCCCAGCGCGACGATCCCCGGCACGTTCTCGGTGCCCGGCCGGATCCCGCCTTCCTGCCCGGCGCCCAGCAGCACCGGGGCGATCGAGGTGCCGCGGCGCAGGTAGAGCGCGCCGACGCCCTTCGGGGCGCAGAACTTGTGCCCGGCGACGCTGAGCAGGTCCACGCCGAGCTCGTCGACGGACACCGGGATCTTGCCGACGGCTTGGGCCGCGTCGGCGTGCGCCAGCCCACCTCGGGAGCGGATCTCCTCGGCGAAGCCGCGCACCGGCTGGACGGTGCCGGTCTCGTTGTGCGCCAGGACCAGCGTGCCCAGTCCGACCTCGCCGGGTGGCATCCGGTCCAGCGCGATGCGCGCCTGCGCGTCCACCGGCAGCTGGTCCACCCGCCAGCCGCGGTGGCGGCGCAGGTGGGCCAGCGGTGCGGTCGTGGCCGGGTGCTCGACGGCGGAGGTCACCGCGACCTCGGTGCGGGCCAGGGCGGCCGCGCCCCGGATCGCGAGGTTGTTCGCCTCGGTGCCGCCGGAGGTGAAGACGATCTCGTCGGGGTGCGCACCGAGGAGGCCGGCGAGCTGCTCGCGCGCGTGCTCGACGGCCTTGCGCGCCCGCTGTCCCTGCTCGGTCGTGCTGGACGGGTTGCCGAACACCTCGGTGAGGTGCGGCCACATCGCCTCGGCGACCTCGCGCGCGATCGGCGTCGTGGCGTTGTGGTCCAGGTAGATCGCGTCGTCGGTCATCCGCCCTCCCGGTGCTCGCGCCACGATCCTTCGCCGTGGCGCCCGGGTCCGCAGTCCGCGGGTCAGGCGCTCTCGGCCGCCGCGGCGCGCCCGGCCTGCCTGCCGGAGAACAGGCAGCCGCCGAGGAACGTGCCCTCCAGCGCCCGGTAGCCGTGCACGCCACCGCCGCCGAACCCGGAGACCTCGCCCGCCGCGTACAGCCCGGGGACCGGTTCGCCGGAGGTGCCGAGCACGCGGCCGGACAGGTCGGTCTGCAACCCGCCGAGGGTCTTGCGGGTGAGGATGTTCATCCGGATCGCGATCAGCGGTCCCGCCGCCGGGTCGAGGATCTTGTGCAGCGGGGTGGTGCGCACCAGGCTGTCGCCGATGTAGGCCAGGGAGTTCCGGACGCCCATGATCTGCAGGTCCTTGGTGAACGGGTTGTCGACCTGCCCGTCCCGCAGCTCGACCTGCGCGCGCAGCTCGGCCGCGTCGATCAGATCCGCCCCGGCGAGCCGGTTCATGCCGACGACCAGCTCGTCGAGGTCGTCGGCGACGACGAAGTCCTCGCCGTCGTCCAGGAACGCCTTGACCGGCGGCGGGGTGTCGTTGAACAGGCGGCTCGCCAGGTAGGCGGCGAGGTCCTTGCGGGTGAGCTCCGGGTTCTGCTCGGACCCGGACAGCACGAACTCCTTGTCGATGATCCGCTTGTTGAGCACGAACCAGGAGTGGTCGTGCCCGCTGCGCTGGATCAGTTCGAGGGTGCCGAGGGTGTCGTAGCTGGGCACGCCGGGGTTCGGGAAGCGGCGGCCGTTCGCGTCGAACCACAGCGAGGACGGGGCGGCGAGGACGCGGATGCCGTGCCCGGGCCAGATCGGGCTGTGGTTGATCATGCCTTCGGTGTAGTGCCACATCCGGTCGCGGTTGACCAGCCGGGCTCCCGCGGCCTCCGAGATGCCGAGCATCCGGCCGTCCACGTGCGCGGGAACCCCGGTGATCAGGCGTTCGGGCGGGGTGCCGAGCCGGGACGGCCAGTTGGCGCGGATCAGGTCGTGGTTCGCGCCGATGCCGCCGGAGGTGACGATCACGATGGGCGCGCGCAGCTCGAACCTCCCGATCTCGGTGCGGGAGCTGGGCGTGCCGCGCGGGGCGTCGCTGGGTTCGAGCACGCCGCCGCGCACGCCGTCCACGGCGCCACCGGTGGTGCTGAGCTCGTCGACGCGGTGCCGGAACCGGAAGGTGACCTTGCCGTCGGCCGCCGCCTCCCGCACCAGCTTCTCGAACGGTTCCACCACCCCGGGGCCGGTGCCGAGGGTGAGGTGGAACCGCGGCACCGAGTTGCCGGGGCCGTCGGCGAGCTGCCCGCCGCGCTCCGCCCAGCCGACGACCGGTACCCAGGAGACCCCGAGCCCGGACAACCAGGACCGCTTCTCCCCGTTGGCGAACTGCAGGTAGGCCTCGGCCCAGCGCGCCGCCCAGTGGTCCTCGCCCGCCGGGTCGTCGACGCCGCGGTCGAAGCCCGCGGTGGAGAACCAGTCGGCGCGGGCGAGTTCGAGGGAGTCCTTGATGCCCGCCGCCCGCTGCTCGGGGGAGTCGATGAACAGCAGCCCGCCGAGGGACCAGAACGCCTGGCCGCCGAGGCTCGCCTCCGGTTCCTGGTCGACGAGCAGCACGCGGCGCCCGGCGGCGACCAGCTCGGCGGTGGCGACGAGCCCGGCGAGACCCGCTCCGACGACGATGGCGTCCGCGTCGGCGCCGGGTGCCGCGCCCGCGCTGCCGGGGGACGTCGCGATGCCGGCCAGTGCACCGCCCGCGGCCAGCGCGCTCCCCGCGGCCAGGACGTCGCGGCGGGGGATTCCGCGGTCTGCTGACGAACTCATCGGCGAGTCCTCCACATCGAGGTCGGCGAACGGGTGGTGATCTTCTCGAACCGGCCGGGAATTTTGTTACTTTCCAGTAGTCGAGAGCGAACCAGATGCCCGCCCGGCGCCGGTAGAGGTCGCCGTCCAACCCCGGGCGGCCGCGTTGTACCCCGGCACAACGAGCACGACGACGTCTCGAAGGACTCATGGACGAGCGGATGACCGCGATCGCGCTGCGGGTGATGACCGCGCTGGCCGCCGACGAGGAGGTCGTGGCGCGGGTCGCCGCGGCGGCCCGGCGCGGCTCACCGGACGTGGCGCGGCTGCCGGAGGAGGAGAACCGCAGGCACGTCGCGACCTTGCTGGCCGACGGCACCGCGCACCTGGCGCGGGGCGGGACGCAGGACGCGGCCGGGGTGTCGGTGGCCCGCGCGCTGGGCGCGGACCGCGCGTTGCAGGGGGTGCCGATCGCCTCGCTGCTGCGCGGGGTGTACGCCGGTCGCACCGAGCTGGTCCGGGCCGGTGTGGAGCTGGCGCGCGGGATGGGCGTGGCCGATGCGGTGATCCTGGAGCTGGTGGTGGTCGTCGACCACTACGTCGCCACCGCCGAGCGGGACATCGTCGGTGGTTATCGCGCGGCCGAGCTGGACCTGTCCCGCACGGTGTGGGACCTGCACGCGCGGGTGCTGGGGGCGCTGTTCGCGTCCGGGGACCTGCCGGGGCGTGCGGAGCTGGAGCGCGCCGGGTTGAGCCGGGCGGAGCGCTACCACTGCGTGGTCACCGAGATCACCGATCCGGTGCTGGCCAGGGGCGTGGAGCGCAGCTTGGACGGGGTGTTCGGCCTGGTGGAGGGCCGCCTGGCGGGCCTGGCGCGGCGGTTGTCGCCGCTGCCGGGGGAGGAGGCGCTGTTCGTGTGCTCCCCGGCGCTGCCGCTGGCGGAGGTGGGCCGGGCGTACCCGGCGTGCGTGCGGGCGCTCGGCGTGGCTGCCGCCTCCGGTGATCGGGGCGTGCGGATGGTGGCGGACCTGGCGGTGGAGGCGGCGCTGGCCGCGCAGCCGGAGCTGGCGGCGACCGTGGCCGGGGAGCTGCTGGGCGCGCTCGACCCGGGCAACGCGTTCCACCGGGAGCTGGCGGGGACGGCGCTGTGCTACCTGGACCACGGCAGGCGGGTGCGGGCGGCGGCGGACGCCCTGCACGTTCACGTGAACACGGTGCGCTACCGGTTGGAGCGGTTGGCGGAGCTCACCGGGACCGGGGTGCACGACGCGCCGCGGGCGGACCGGTCGCACGTGGTGGACACCGCGGGCACCTGGTGGGCGTTGCGCACCTGGCTCGGGCGGTGATCAGGCGCGGCGGGCGTCCAGCCGGGCGTAGGCCGCGCGCGAGGTGGTGAGCAGCGCTTCCGTGGGCAGCAGCGCGGGCCGGATCTCGCCCGCCGCCTGCTCGTAGGCCTCGTGCAGCTCGACGAGGGCGCCGCGCAGCGCCGGCGGGTGCACGGGTTCGGCGGTGCTGAGCGCCCGCACCCGCGCCAGCGCGGTGTGCACCCGGGACAGCCAGGCGCGGTTGGGCAGCGACCAGGCGGCGGCGACGGCGACCGCGGCGCCGAGCAGCGTCGTCCAGAACCGGTTCGCGGCCAGCGCGCCCGGGTCGGCGGGGGTGCCGAGCGCGCTGACCAGCAGCGCGACCGGGGTCGCGAACAGCAGCCCGAGGCCGTAGTTGATCGTCACCGTCATCTCGGCGCCCCACTGCAGCAGCACGAGCACGACCAGCAGCACCCACAGCGTCGGCTGCGCGCCGAGCACCGCGGCGCCGACGAGCACGCCGAACACGGTGCCGGTGACGCGTTGCAGCATCCGCGGGACGGAGGTGGCGGTGCTGGTGGCCAGCAGCACCGACACCGCGGACACCGCCGCCCAGTAGGCGTGCCCGAAGCCGAGCAGGTCGGCGATCGTCCCGGCGAGCAGCGCGGCGGTGAACACGCGGAGGCCGTGCGGCAGCAGCCAGGACCCGCCGCGGCGGGGCCGGAGGGCGGCGCGCAGCACGTCGCGGATGACCGGCCAGCGGGAGGCGGGCGGCGGGGCGAGCACACCGCCGCCCGCCGGGTGCAGTTCGGGCAGCGGTTCGCCCGCCGCCGCGGCGACCGCGGCGGCCCGCAGCTCGGCGGGGGTGATCTCGGGCGCGCCGGGGGTCAGCAGCAGTTCGCAGGCGTGCACCGCGCGTACCAGGTCGCGGTGTTCGGCGGTGTCCCGGTGCCGCTCGCCGACGAGCGCGAGGCCGTTCCACGCGGCGTCGACGGCCACCGCGGCCTGGTGCCGCGCGGTCAGGTCGGTGCGCGCGGCGAGCGCGGTGGCGGTGGCGTTCAGCGCGGTGGCGGCGGCCCGGCGCTGCGGGGTGAGGCCGATGACGGCGGCGCCCGCGACGTTCACCGTCCAGGCGAACGCGGCGCACAGCGCGGCGACGGCGAGGTGCGGGCCGAGGTCGGCGGTCGTCAGCGGCAGGTGCGCGCACGCCCCGGCGGCGAATGCGAAGATCAATCCGCCGGGCGGCCCGACCTTGACGGCCGCGCAGATCACGGTGGCCGCGGCTCCGACGAACGCGGTGGCCGCCAGCGCCACCACCTCGTGCGCCGGGGTACCACCCGCGTACACCGCGATCAGCTCGCCGACGGCGACGGCGAGCACCATGCCCACCGCCACCGCACCGAGCGTCCTGGCGTGCCGGTAGTAGGGCTCGGCGCGGCCGTAGACGCTGCTCAGCGCCCCGAACACGGCGGCGGGCAGCAGGTCGAGGCGGTCGGTGAGCAGCAGCAGGACCAGCGGGACGGCCATCGCCAGCAGCGTGCGGGCGGCGGGCCAGAGGAACGGACCGTGCAGCCGGAACCGGTACGCGTCGGGCAGGTTGCGGGTGAGCACGGTTCCGGGCATAACACCAGTGTAGGAAAAGTAGTTTACTAGTGAAACGATGGCGCGATGAAGCGGACACCGGATCTCATCGACGCGGCCCGGTCGCAGTGGGCCGACCTGCACCCGGACGTCGACACCACCAGCATCGACGTGATCGGCCGGGTGCTGCGCGCGGCGGCGGTGCTGCGCAGGCGGCTGGACGTGACGATCGCCGAGGCGGGGCTCAACCGGGCCGAGTTCGACCTGCTGTGCGCGCTGCGCCGCGGCGGGGTGGCGGTGACGCCGGGGCGGCTCAACGAGATCACCGTCGCCTCCGGTGCGGCCACCACCAAGCGGCTCCGCGAGCTCACCGAGCGCGGCCTGCTGGAGCGCACCACCGACCAGCGGGACCGGCGCAGCGCCCGGGTGCGGATCACCGCCGCGGGCGAGGAGCTGATCGACGAGGTGTTCCCGCAGGTCATGGCCGCCGAACAGGCGCTGCTGTCCGGGTTGACCGCGCGGCAGCGGGAATCGCTGGCCGGCGGGCTCGCGGACCTGCTGCACGCGGTCGAGGGGTGAACACCGCCGCGAGCGAAAGAAAATCTTTCGTCAAGAGGTTGGATATCAAAATATTATTGTGATCTGGCCGGGGCCATGGTCATAATTTTCGTGACTAGTGACGGGCGCTACAGCGACCGCACGACGCACGAGGAGGCTGACATGACCGCACAGCAGGAAGCCGTTCTCGACCAGCCCACCACGACGACCGACGCCGACCAGGTGGTTCCGGCGCTGCGCGAGCAGGTCACCGGGGACCTGCTCGACATCGTGGTCGACCTCGACTCCGGGCACGGCTGCCGCCTGCGCGACCTGCGCGACGGCACCGAATACCTCGACATGACCATGTTCTTCAGCTCCGCGCCGCTCGGCCACGGGCACCCCGACCTGCGGGACCCGGAGTTCGAGGCGGCATTGCTGCGGACCGCGCGGGTCAAGCCCGCCAACCCCGACTTCGCCACCGTCGAGCAGGCCCGCTTCGCCGCGACGTTCCGCCGCGTCGCCGGCGTGCCGGAACTGCCGCTGCTGTTCCTCATCGACGGCGGCACGCTCGCCGTCGAGAACGCGCTCAAGGTCGCCTTCGACTGGAAGACCAAGCACAACGCGAGCCGCGGCATCGCCGTCCGCGGCAGCCGCGTGCTGCACCTGGAACGGGCGTTCCACGGCCGCAGCGGGTACACCCTGTCGCTCACCAACACCGACCCGGTGAAGATCCGCGACTACCCGATGTTCGACTGGCCGCGCATCCCCAGCCCCGCCGTCGAGCCCGGGCCGCGCTGGGACGAGCCGGAACTGCTGCCGGAGGAGCGGACCGCGCTGGAGGCCGCCGAGGCCGCGCTGCGCCGGCACGGCCACGAGGTCGCCTGCTTCGTCTACGAGCCGATCCAGGGCGAAGGCGGCGACCGGCACCTGCGGCCCCGCTTCCTCACCGCGGTGCAGGAGCTGTGCCGCGCGCACGACGTGCTCACCGTCGCCGACGAGGTGCAGACCGGCGGGCTGACCGGCTCGGTCTGGGCGCACCAGGAGCTCGGCCTGGAACCGGACCTGGTGGCGTTCGGCAAGCGGATGCAGGTGTGCGGCGTGCTGGGCGGGCGCCGGGTGCTCGACATCGCCGACAACGCCTTCCGCGAGCCCAGCCGGATCAGCTCCACCTGGGGCGGATCGCTGGTGGACATGGTCCGGGCCACCAAGATCCTGGAGGTCGCCGAGCGGGACGGGCTGTTCGAGAACGCCCGCCGGATGGGCGAGCTGCTGCTGGGCGAGCTGGGCGCGCTCGCCGCCGAGTTCCCGCAGCTGATCGGCTCCGCGCGCGGGCGCGGCCTGATGTGCGCGGTGAGCTTCCGCGACCCGGCGCTGCGGGACGCGGCGATCGCGGCGGCCCGCGACCGGCACCGCACGCTGTTCCTGCCGTCCGGCCCGGACGCGCTGCGGTTCCGCCCGGCGCTGTCGGTCACCCCGGAGGAGATCAGCGAGGCCGTGGCCGCCCTGCGCAGCACCCTCGCCGAACTCGGCTGACCGGCCGGGGGGGGGGGGCCCGGGGGCCCCCCCCGGGGGGGCCCCCGGGGGGGGGGCGGGCCCCCCGCCCCCCCCCCCCCCCCCCCGCCCCCCC
>NZ_JAIUJZ010000154.1:0-11868 GCF_020176775.1 Saccharopolyspora sp. 6M | reverse complement strand
GCGCCGGGGCGCCGGAGGCGCGGCTGGCGGCCGCCCGCGCCCGGCCCCCGGCCGGGGCCCGGCGCCCCGGCCCGGCCCCCCCCCCCCCCCGCGCGCCCCCCCCCCCCCCCCGCCGCGGCGCGGTCAGCGCCAGGACGGCAGCCACAGCTCGGCCTGCCAGTGCTCCTGCGTGATCGGCTCCCCGTTCAGGATCGGCCACAACCAGGCGAAGTTCGCCACCACCAGGCCGACGTACAGCGCCACCAGCAGCAGCCCCGTCTTCCGCCGCTCGGTGTGCTCCCGCGCCGCGCCGAGCACCTCGCCCAGCACCAGCACGATCCCCAGCACCAGGAACGGCGCCATCGGCGTCGCGTAGAAGTAGTACATCTGCCGGTCCAGGTTGATGAACCACGGCAGGTACCCGGCGGCGTAGCCCACCAGCACCGCGGTGTAGCGCCAGTCCAGCCGGCTCGCCGCCCGCCACACCGCCCAGGCCGCCACCGGCAGCGAGAGCCACCACATCGCGGGCGTGCCCAGCAGCATCGTCGCCTGCACGCAGTTCGACCCGCCGCAGCCGGGCAGCCCCGACTCGTAGTAGTAGAGCATCGGTCGCATGCCCATCGGCCACGCCCACGGCTTCGACTCCCACGGGTGCGGGTGGTTCCCGGTGGTCAGGTGGGTGTGGAAGTCCAGCACGTTGAGCTGGTAGTACAGCAGCGAGCGCAGCGGGTCCGGCAGGAAGCCCATCCCCACGTCGGAGGCGGTGATCGCCGCGTTCCGGTCGGTGGCGGTCTCGCTGGCGAACCAGTTCGCCCAGGTCGCGAAGTACACCGCCAGCGGCAGCACCAGCAGCGAGCCCAGCGCGGGCACCGTGTCCCGCACCAGCGCGCCCACCCACGGCCGCTCCACCCCCGCGGTCCGCCGCGCCCACGCGTCCCACAGCACGCTGAGCAGGCCGAACGCCATGATGTAGTAGATGCCGTTCCACTTCACCCCGCAGGTCAGCCCCAGCGAGACGCCCGCGGCGAACCGCCACCACCGGAAGCCCAGCCGCGGTCCCCACCGGCTGTCGCCGATGCGCCCTTCGGCGACGACCAGCGACAGCCGCTCCCGCATCCGGTCGCGGTCCACCAGCAGCAGCGCGAACGCGGCGAGCACGAACAGCGCCTGGAAGATGTCGAGCATCCCGACCCGCGACTGCACGTGGCTGACCCCGTCGCAGATCAGCAGGATCCCGGCGAGCGCGCCCAGCAGCGTGGAACGGGTGAGCCTGCGGGCGATGCGCACCAGCAGCACCACCATGATCGTGCCCGCCAGCGCCGCCGAGATGCGCCAGCTCCATGGGCCGTACCCGAACACCCACTCGCCGATCGCGATGAGCTGCTTGCCGACCGGCGGGTGCGCGACGACCTCGTAGCCGGGGTTGTCCTCGTAACCGCCGTTGCGCAGCATCTGCCACGCCTGGATCGCGTAGTACTTCTCGTCGAAGACCGGCGTCCCGTCGTCGGTGGCCCGGCCCAGGTCCCAGATCCGCACGATCCCGGCGATCAACCCGATCACCAGCGTCACGATCCAGCCGCGCAGCCGGTCGGACGGCATCCTCGGTGCGAGCAGCGCCCGGGCGTCCCGAGAACCGGGTTCGGCCGCGGGCGGGGTCTGACCGGGTTCGACCATGTTCTCGGCCTGGCCGCCGGTGGAGTTCGGCACGAGCACGCTCACACGTGAATCGTAGGGTTGGGCTCATGGACCTCGAATCCGGATCGGGCACGTTGGTGCTCGCCGCGACCCCGCTCGGTGATGCCCGCGACGCGTCCGCCCGGTTGGTCGATGCGCTCGGCTCGGCGACGATCATCGCCGCGGAGGACACCCGCCGGGTGCGCACGCTGGCGACGTCGCTGGGGGTGAACCCGGCCGGGAAGATCGTCAGCTACTACGAGGACGTGGAGGCGGCGCGCACCCCGCGGCTGCTGGAATCGCTGCGGGACGGCCAGGACGTGCTGCTGGTGACCGACGCCGGGATGCCGAGCGTGTCCGACCCCGGGTACCGGTTGGTGTCGGCGTGCGCGGCCGAGGGACTGCCGGTGACCTGCCTGCCGGGGCCGTCGGCGGTGACGACGGCGCTGGCCGTGTCCGGGCTGCCGTCGGACCGGTTCTGCTTCGAGGGCTTCCCGCCGCGCAAGCCGGGGGAGCGGCGCCGCTGGTTCGGGCGGCTGCTCGCCGAGCAGCGGACCTGCGTGTTCTTCGAGTCGCCGCGGCGGCTCGCGGACACCTTGGCGGACGCGGTCGCGGTGCTCGGCCCGGACCGGGCGGCGGTGGTGTGCCGCGAGCTGACCAAGACCTACGAGGAGGTGCGCCGCGGCGACCTGGGTTCGCTCGCCGAATGGGCGGGCGCCGAGGTGCGCGGCGAGATCACCGTGGTGATCGGCGGCGCGGCCCCGGTCTCGCAGGACCCGGCCGACCTGGTGCCGCAGGTCGAGGAGCGGGCCGCCGAGGGCATGCGGCTCAAGGACGCCGTCGCCGAGGTCGCCGAGCTCAGCGGCGCCCGCAAGAACGAGCTGTACACCGCGGTGCTCGCCGCCCGGCAGTGAGCTGAGCGAGCCCGCCCCTCCGCCGCGGGCCGGGTGGCGTCGGCGGGATCCCCACTGCGGGACCGTGGTCACCGGTCGCTCCGCGCGGGGGAACGTCGATCCCGCGGCGGTGGCCGTCGCCCGGGTGGTCGCTGCTCAGCGGTCCGGGCCTGCTGGGCGCGGTCGAAGCCGGGCGGTGCGGTGGGGTGCGGGGCTACCGTGCGCGCATGGTGTGGGTGACCGGGACTACCAGGCTGGCGGCGATCACCGGTGCGGAGTCGCGCAACGCCGGATCGGGCGTGGTCGCGACCGACCTCGGGATCTTGTGGGACGACGGGCGCGGCGGGGTGCTGGCCGCGTTCGGCGACACCTACGGCGAGCGCTGGGGCGGTAGCGGTGCCGGCCCGAAGCACGCGGACTGGCGGTGCAACGTGCTCGCCCGCAGCACCGGGACCGACCTCGACTCGGGGCTCGACCTGGACTGGGTGGTGCGCCGGGAGGACGGTGGCGCGGCCCAGTTCCTGCCCGGCGACCGCACCGGCGTCCGCGAGCACACCGTGATCCCCACTGCGGGCATCGCCGTCGGCGGGCGGAACCACCTGCACTACATGTCGGTGCGGCGCTGGGGAGTTCCTGGTTCGTGGCACACGAACTACGGGGCGCTGGCGTACTCCGACGACGGCGGCCGCAGCTGGACGAAGTCGGAGTCGGCGGTGTGGCGCAACGACCGGCAGCCGTTCCTGCGCCGGTTCCGCCGCCGCGACCAGGGCGGCCACCCGTTCCAGCAGCTCGCATTCGCGGGCGTCGTGGCCGGGCGGGTGCACCTGCTGGGCACGCCGAGCGGCCGGTTCGGCGCCGGGCACCTCGCCCGGGTCGGCCCGGACGACCTGCTGGACCCGGCGGCCTACGAGTACTGGACGGCGCGCGGCTGGACCGCGGACGAGCGGGAGGCGCTGCCGGTGCTCGCCGCCCCGGTCGCGGAGCTGTCCGTGCAGTTCAACACCCACTTCGGCCAGTGGTTCGCGGTGCACCTGGACGAGCGGCGGGCCGCGATCGTGCTGCGCACCGCCGACCGGCTCACCGGACCGTGGTCGGCGGGACGGGTGCTGGCCGCCGGATCCCGGTTCCCCGCGCTCTACGGCGGCTTCCAGCACCCGTGGGCGGCGGACCGGCCCGCGGTGTACTTCACGACGACGCAGTGGCGGCCGTACAACGTGTCCTTCCTGCGCGCCGACCTGGAATGACCCCGTCCGGTCGGGCTCCGCGCGGACCGTAGGCTCGCCGGTGGCACGACCGACCGAGGGGTTTGACGGTGAGCAAGAAGGACAAGAAGGAACGGCCGCCGATGCCGGAGGCGCTGCCCGCGCCCGCGGTGGACGCGCACACCCACCTCGACGCGTGCGGCGCGAAGACCGCCGAGGACGTGCGCACCCTGGTCGACCGCGCCGAAGCCGCCGGGATCACCCGGGTGATCACCGTCGCCGACGACCTCGAGGCCGCGCGCTGGGCCGCCGAGGCCGCTACCTGGGACGACCGCGTGTTCGCCGCGGTGGCGCTGCACCCGACCAGGGCCGAGGACCTCACCGACGCCGCCCGGGAGGTGCTGGCGGAGCTGGCCGAGCGGCCGCGGGTCGTGGCGATCGGCGAGACCGGGCTGGACTACTACTGGGACTTCTCCTCGCCGGCATCGCAGCACGAGGCGTTCCGCTGGCACATCGACCTGGCCAAGCGCACCGGCAAGCCGTTGATGATCCACGACCGGGAGGCGCACGAGGACATCCTGCGCATCCTGACCGAGGAGGGGTCGCCGGAGGCGGTGGTCTTCCACTGCTTCTCCGGGGACGCGGAGTTCGCCCGCGCCTGCGTGGACCGCGGCTACGTGCTCTCGTTCGCGGGCACCGCGACCTTCCGCAACGCCAACGCGGCCGGCCTGCGCGAGGCGGCCCGGCTGGTGCCGGTGGAGCAGATGCTGGTGGAGACCGACGCGCCGTTCCTCACCCCGCACCCGTTCCGCGGGCGCCCCAACGAGCCCTACTGCGTCAATTACACCCTTCGAGAGCTCGCGGAACTGCGCGGAGCCGATCTCGCGGAACTCGCCGTGGCCACCACCGCCACGGCAGAGCGGATCTTCCGCCTCGATCAGGTAGGAACCGGCTGACCTGCGCTGACTGAGCGTGCCCTGCCGTCGTGCCGGGCGCGCGCACTGACTTGCGACCGCGACCCGGCGACCTAGCGTCCCCTGCGGAAGCCGGGGGCGGCCCCGCTCGGCGATCGGCCACAGTGGACCCGACAGGTCCGCGGCAGGCGCCGGGACCGCTGCCCGGAGGCACGGCAGTCAGGACCTGTATGCGCATCCGTGGCATCACCAGGATCGGAATCGCCGCCGCGATCACGCTGTGCGGCGCGCCGCTCGCGACCGCGGCACCCGCCCCCGAGCGCAGCGGTGACGCCGGAGAACCCCGCACCGGGCAGGTGTGGGACCGGCTGGCGCAGTGCGAATCCGGCGGGAACTGGGCCACCAACAGCGGGAACGGCTACTACGGCGGGCTCCAGTTCGACCGCAGCACGTGGGCGGCCTACGGCGGCGAGGGCTTCGCCCGCTACCCGCACCGCGCCTCGCGCGAGCAGCAGATCTCGGTGGCGAGCGCGCTGCGCGACGACCGCGGCGGCTACGGGGCCTGGCCGGCGTGCGCCCGGAAGCTCGGGCTCCCGCGTTGAGCGCTCCTGCTCCGAACGGCGTCCCGAAGCGCCGCTGAACGGCTCGACCGCCGGAGATCGCCCGGGAGTGTGAGGAAGTGAGGTTCCTCATCACCCACCGCGTCCGGACGGTCGTTGCCGCCGCCGGCGCGGGCGGCGGGAGATGACCGCTCTCTCCCGTCGCCCGCCCCCCACCGGCCGTCCCGGCGCCCGAGCCGGATCCGCTGATCGGGGCGACTGGTGATCCGCTCACCAGGGACGATCAAACCGTCCACTGGGGACGAAGCGGTCGATCTCGGCGCGGAGCGGCGAAACCGCGGCGGTGGTGGGAAAACTGGCAGCGGTTCGCGGTCGATCACTCGACCCGATCACCGACGGTGCACGGTTGCGCGGCAAATCGGCGTAACCCAGGTCACACCGCCGGGCGGCCCCTTGGCGGGCCCGCGGGATCACGCTAGAGTCTCGGCCTCGTAACCGATGACAACGAAGTCACGGGAACGCCCGCTAGTCGCCGCCGGGTACGTCGGGGAAGTCGGTGCCACCGATCGAGCTGGGAACGAGACCGGTTCGCATCAGGTATCGGCTGAAGACGGCGCTTGGCTACGGGAGTCGGATACGGAAACGAAGCACGAAGTCGCGCAGCGGCAGGTGAAGGAGTTCGAACCGGACATGCTCGGCGAACTCCCCTCGGTCACCCGCGCGCGGACGGCTTCTCGCTTTCGAGAGGTAGCGACCCTGTGAACGGACGCGGCATCCCCGGTGCCCACGCCAGCTCCACCAGCAGCGATGAACAGCTGGGTGGTGCAGGCCGAGACCACGGCTACTGGGCCGATTCATTCGAGCCCTCGACGGACTGGTTCAGCCCCGTGAGCCCGCAGCAGCAGACCGCGGTCGGCCTGCTCGATCGCGAGAGCGATGCGGAGATCACCGCCGAGCAGCCCTTCGCCCCCATCAGCGACCGGTACCCGGCGCAGGACCACCCGAGCTTCCCGCCCGGCGCGCTGGAGATCACGCCGGACGACGTGCTCGAAGCGCTCGGACCGCAGGCCGACGAGATGCTCGCGACTGCCGACATCGACGTCGACGAGCTCATCCGGCTCATCAACGCAGAGACCGTGGTCATGCCGCCGCTGGTCCTGCCCGACGAGCTCGGTGAACCGCAGGCGCAGCCCTCCCCGGAGGTCGTCGAAGCGATCACCTCGTGGAAGCAGCGCTTCCTCAAGGGCGCGGTCGCCGCGGTCATCCTCACCCTGACCGGCTCCGGCGGTGCCGCCGCCGCGATGGACAAGTCCGTCACCGTCGAGATCGACGGCAAGGAACGCCAGGTCAACACCTACGAGTCGACCGTCGGCGAAGTCCTCGAGGACGAGGGCATCAGCATCGGCGAGCACGACGCGCTGAGCCCCTCCCCGCAGTCCAAGGTCGGGCACAACGACACGATCACCCTCGACCGCGGCCGCCTGCTGAAGATGACGGTGGACGGCGAGCAGCGCGAGGAGTGGGTCCGGTCGGTGACCGTCGGCCAGGCGCTGCGCCAGCTCGGCGTCGCCGACGACGGCGCCTGGGTCTCCAGCGCGCGCAGCACGGCGGTGCCCGAGCAGGGCATGGACCTGGTGGTCAAGACCGCCAAGGACATCACGATCACCGACGGCGCGGGCGAGCCCCGGCAGCTGACGACCACCGCGGTGACCGTCGACGAGCTGGTGCAGGAGCAGAACCTCCAGCTCGGGCCGGAAGACCACATCACCCCCGGCGGCGACCAGAAGATCACCAGCGGTGCCACGGTGCAGATCGACCGCACCGGCAGCACCGTGATCAACGTGACGGTGCCGATCGAGCCGCCGGTCAAGGAGATCGAAGACGACTCCATGCTCAAGGGCGAGGAGAAGGTCGAGAACCCGGGCACGCCCGGCGAGAAGATCGTCTTCACCCGGGTGAGCACCCGCAACGGCGAGGAGACCGGTCGCGAAGCGGTCGGCGAGAAGATCACCAAGGAGCCGACCGAGAAGGTCGTCCGCGTCGGCACCAAGCAGCCGCCGAACAGCGCCGTCTGGGACAAGCTGGTGCAGTGCGAGGCCGGCGGCAACTGGTCGATCAACAGCGGCAACGGCTACTACGGCGGTCTCCAGTTCGACAAGAGCACCTGGGACGCCTACGGCGGCGACCAGTACGCGGCCTACCCGCACCAGGCCAGCCGGGAACAGCAGATCTCGGTCGCCACGAAGGTGCGCGACGCCCGCGGCGGCAGCTACGGCGCCTGGCCGGGCTGCTCCTCGAAGCTCGGCCTGAGCTGAGCCGCGCCGGGACGGTTCCCGGCTCCCGCGTTCTTCGACCGGTCATCGGCCTCGTGCCGGTGACCGCTCGTTCGCGTTCCCGGGCCTGCTCGGTGCGGTCCTGATCAGCGCGGGGGAGGGCGGGCGCGGTGCGGGAAGCGGGCGCGGGTAGCTTTGACCTCGTGGAACAGCACGCGAACCAGGCGCGGTTGCTCGGGCCGGCCGATGTTCGCCGGCTGGCGGGGGAACTCGGGATCCGGCCGACGAAACGGCTGGGCCAGAACTTCGTGCACGACTCGAACACGGTGCGCCGCATCGTCGGCGCGGCCGAGCTCACCGCCGAGGACGTGGTGCTGGAGGTCGGGCCCGGGCTGGGCTCGCTGACCTTGGCGTTGCTGCCGGAGGCCGCCGGGGTGGTGGCCGTGGAGATCGATCCGGTGCTCGCCGAGCGGTTGCCGCGCACCGCCGCCGAGTTCGCCCCCGAGCTGTGCGACCGGTTGCGGGTGCTGCCCGCCGACGCGCTGCGGGTGCGGGCCGCCGACTTCGCCGAGCCGCGGCCGACCGCGCTGGTGGCGAACCTGCCGTACAACGTGGCGGTGCCGGTGGTGCTGCACCTGCTGGCGGAGCTGCCGTCGCTGCGCACCGGGCTGGTGATGGTGCAGTCCGAGGTCGCCGACCGGCTGGCCGCGAAACCGGGTGGTCGCACCTACGGGGTGCCGAGCGTGAAGGCCGCGTGGTACGCCGACGTCCGGCGCGCCGGGCCGGTGCCGCGCAACGTGTTCTGGCCGGTGCCGAACGTCGATTCCGGGCTGGTGGCGTTCTCCCGGGTCGATCCGCCGTCGGCGGCGCCGCGGGCGCAGGTGTTCGCGGCGGTGGACGCGGCGTTCGCGCAGCGGCGCAAGACGCTGCGGGCGGCGCTGTCGGGCTGGGCCGGGTCGGCGGCGCGCGCCGAAGAGGTGCTGCGGGCGGCGGGGGTGGATCCGGCGGCGCGGGGCGAGCAGCTCACCGTGGCCGATTTCGCCCGGGTGGCCGAGGCCGCCGGAGAACCGGCGCGCTGACGTTCCGCTGCGTCGCCTCCCTTCGGGACTTCGTTGGTCCGTCCGGAGGGAAAACCGTAGTGTTGATCACATAAGGTCACCGGAATATTCACGGCGGGCCATGCCCCCTGCTCAACAGGGGGATGTGATTTGTCAAACGATTCCACATAGTGACGGGTTTTGGCTTGCGCCCGTCGACACCGCTGCGTTCTACTATGCGGGAAATCCATCCCGAGCGGCTGAGAGACCTGGCTCCACGACGCCGCAGCAACCACTCCACCGGAGCAGGTGCTAACGCCAGGGTCGATGGAGTTGTGGTGTCTGAAACTCTGCTCGCAGGTGAACGTGCGCCCCGGACCAGCCGCCGGCAGGCCCGCGGCGGTCGCGCTCGCGTCGGATCCGGTCCGCACGGCCTCGCCTTGACCCAGCGCCGGGTCATCGATCACGGACGCCGCACCACGACGGCCTGTCGCCTCGCCGGCTGACGACCCCAGTCGTCACCGCCCCACCAGGCCCTTCTGTTCCTCCCCGCCCGGCCGCGGCATGCCCGCAGGCCGGCGTGAGCTGATGCGGAGCGATCGTGATCACAGTCGAGAACCTCACCAAGTCCTTCCGGCACGACCAGTCGAGCCGGTCCGACGTCGTCGCCCTCGACGACGTGTCCCTGGAGGTCCCCGCGGGCGCCGTGCTCGGCGTCGTCGGCCCCAGCGGCGCGGGCAAGTCCACCCTCGCCCGGTGCATCGCCCTGCTGGAGAAGCCGGACCGCGGTGCCATCCGGGTCGACGGCACCGACCTCGTGGCCCTCGAAGGCGCCGCGCTGCGCGCCGCCCGCCGCCACATCGGCGTCGTGCCGCAGGGCGACTCGCTGCTGCGGCAGCGGACCGCCGCGGGCAACGTGGCGCTCCCGCTCGAAGCCGCCGGGATGCCCGCACCGCAGCGCCGCAGCCGCGTCGCCGAACTGCTCGACCTGGTGGGGCTCACCGACAAGGCGCCGACCTACCCGGACCGGCTCTCCGGCGGGCAGCGGCAGCGCATCGCGGTCGCCCGCGCGCTGGCCGCCAAGCCCTCGGTGCTGCTGGCCGACGAACCGACCTCGGCGCTGGACCCGGGCACGACCGACTCGGTGCTGACCGTGCTGGACCGGGCGCGTTCTGAACTGGGCGTCACCGTCCTGGTGGTCACCCACGACATGGCCGTGGTGCGGCGCATCGCCGACGACGTGGCCGTGCTCGAAGGCGGGCGCGTCGTGGAGCACGGCAAGGTGCTCGACCTCGTCGCCGAACCCGGCAGCCGGGTCAGCACCAGCCTGCTGCCCGAGACCGACCAGGCGCCCGCCGTGCCCGGAGTGCGGCACGACGTGGTCGCCGAAGTGGTCCTCGTCGGCTTCGCCGCCGTCGGGGCGCTGCTGCCGGAGGCGGCCGCCCGCTTCGGGGTGGAGCTGTCCATCCTCGGCGGCGGGCTCACCCGGCTCGGGGACACCCCGGTGGCGAAGTTCCGCATCGGACTCACCGGCGAGCGGTCCGAGTCGGCCCTGAAGTGGATGGTCGACCGGGACGCGCACGTGCGGCGCACCCCGGTCAGTGTTGATGGAGTCGCGGCGTGAGTGATCCGACCCCCTGGGCGGAAGTAGCGGAGCTGCTCGGCGGTGCCACCGTCGAAACGCTCTACATGGTGCTGGTGGCGACCGTGCTGGCGGTCCTCGGTGGACTGCCGCTCGGCGTGTTCCTGCACCTGAGTTCTCCGGTCGGGCTCAACCCGCGTCCGACGCTGCACCGGATCCTCGGTGTGGTCGTCGACGTGGTGCGGTCCGTGCCGTTCGTGGTGCTGCTGGTGGTGCTGGCCTCCTTCACCAGGTTGTTGGTGGGCACGTCCATCGGCAGCACCGCGGTGATCGTCCCGCTGGTCGTCGGCGCGGTGCCGTTCTTCGCGCGGCTGACGCAGAACGCGTTGCGGGAGGTGAGCTTCACCGTCGTCGAAGCCGCGATCACCACCGGGTCGAGCCGGTGGCGGATCGTGTGGACCGTGCTGCTCGGCGAGGCCCGCGCCGCGCTGGTCGGGGCCGTCGGCGTCACCGCCGTCGCGCTCATCGGCTACGCGGCGATGGCCGGCGCCATCGGCGGCGGAGGTCTCGGGACCACCGCCATCCAGGACGGCTACCAGGCGTACGACGAGCGCGTGCTGTACGGATCGGTGGCGGTGCTGGCCGTGCTGGCCTTCGCCATGCAGCTGCTCACCGACATCACCGCCAAAGCAGTGGACCGCCGCCGCAGCGCGACCGGCTAGGCCCGCAGCTCACCAGGAACACTCCGACGACGGGGACGTGCGATCCCCGCCGGCCGCCGGTGCGCGTCACCGGCCGGCCCTCCAGAAAGGACGCGATCGATGCGTTTTCGCTCCCTGGCCGTGGTGCTCACCGCCGCGACGCTGGCGCTCGCAGGTTGCGGCGGCTCCGGCACGCCCGCCGCGCAGGACCCCGAGGCCCCGCTGACCATCGGCGTCAGCCCGCAGCCGCACGGCGAGATCCTGCAGTTCGTCAAGGACGACCTGGCCGAGAAGGCAGGCATCGAGATCGAGATCGAGAAGTTCGACGACTACAACCGGCCCAACGAGGCCGTCGCCAACGGCGAGCTGGACGCGAACTACTACCAGCACAAGCCGTACCTGGCGGAGTACCAGGCGCAGCGCGGCGGCGAGTTCGAATGGGTGCAGACGGTGCACCTCGAACCGCTGTCGGTCTACTCCAAGAAGGTCCGCTCCCTCCAGGAGCTGCCGAACGGCGCGCGGATCGCGCTGCCCAACGACCCGTCGAACCAGACCCGCAGCCTGGAACTGCTGCAGGCCAACGGTGTCCTCAAGCTGAAGCCGGGCGCCGAGCAGGGCGCCGGGGTGCGCGACGTGGCGGAGAACCCGAAGAACATCCAGTTCCAGGAGCTCTCCAGCGACCAGCTGCCCCGCTCGGTCGATGACGCCGACGCGGCCATCGTGAACGGCAACTACGCGCTCAAAGCCGGGCTGAAGGATCCGATCGCGGTGGAGAGCGCGGAGAACAACCCGTACGCCAACGGTCTCGTCGCCTCGCCCGAGATGGCGAAGGACCCGCGGGTGCAGAAGCTGGCCGAGCTGCTGCGCTCGCCGGAGGTCGAGGACTTCATCAACAAGACCTACGGCGGCATCTCGGTGATCCCCGCTTCCTGATCGATCCCGGACCGGGGGGCCCCCCCCGGGGGCGCGGGGGGGGGGGGGGGGGGGGGGGGGGGGGGGGGGGAAAAACCCCGGGGGGGGGGGCCGCGCCCCCCCCCCGCCCAAGGCCGGGGG
>NZ_JAIUJZ010000153.1:0-28208 GCF_020176775.1 Saccharopolyspora sp. 6M | reverse complement strand
AGCCGGAGGCGTAGCCGTCCGGCGTTTTCGCCGGCCCCGCGTAGTACACCGGGTGGTCCCGCAGGTACTGCGGCATCGGGTAGCCCCCGGCCAGCCGGTCGGCGAGCTCCTCGGCACGCCGGTGGTCGCCGGCCTTCCGGTACAGCCGCGCGCAGCGCTCGTAGTGCTGCCGCGCCCCCTCGGCGTCGCCCACGGCGAGCCGCAGATCCGCGAGGTGGTGCACCGCGATCGCCGCGCGGTGCGGGAACCCGTGGCGCTCGGCCGAGTCCCGAGCGGCCCGGTGGCAGTCCGCGGCGCCGTCGACCTCGCCCCGGCGCGCCAGCACCACGCCCAGCGCGTTCCACGCGATCTCCGCCTGCTCCGCGAGCCCGTGCCGGTCGGCGAGCGCCCGCGCCGCCTCGTACCGGCGCGCCGCCTCGTCGAGGTCACCGCGCAGCAGCGCGACCCGGCCCAGCCCGCCCAGTGCGGCGCACCGCCCGGGCGCGGCCTCGTCGCGCCGGTGCCGGTCCAGCAGCCGCCGGTACGCGGCGGCCGCCACCTCGTGCTCGCCGGTCTCCGCCGCCAGCCGCGCGTACGTCGCCATGGTCCGGGAGAACGTGGCCAGGAAGCGGGGCGCGGCGTAGCGCGCGCGGGTCAGCTCGATCGCCTGCCGCACGTACCCGGCGGCCGCGCCGGGCCGCCCGCCGGCGAGGTGCGCCTCGCACAGCGCCAGCAGCGCGCGCAGCTCGGCGTCCTGATCGCCCAGCACCCGGGACGCGAGCAGCAGCGGTTCGGCCGCCCGCCGCGCCTCGTGCACCCGGCCGGTCCGCTCGCAGCGGACGAGCAGCGCCTCCGCGACGCGCACCGCCGCCGCGCACAGCCGTTCCGCGTCCGCTCCGGCGGTGCCGCGCGCCACCGCGTCGGTCAGGCCCGCCAGCAGCGCGTCGTGCTCGTCGTGCAGCGTGCGCAACCCCGCGCCGACCTGCTCGGAGGTGGCGTCCGCACCCGGCCGCAGCGGTGCCACCGCCGCGTCCGCGACGTCCGCGCAGTGCTCGGCGAACCGCAGCGCCAGCGACCGCCGCAGCCGCGCGGGCAGCGCCGCGAAGGACTCCGCCGCGCACTCGCCGGTGAGGTCGTGGAACGCGCCGCCGTCCGCGCGCGGTTCCAGCAGGTGCGCCGCGCACAACCGGTCCAGCAGCAGCCGCGCGAACCGCGGGTCGGACTCGTCGAGCAGCACCGCCGCGCGGGCCGCGGTGAACTCGACGCCCGGCAGCAGGCCCAGCCGCTCGAACAGCGCGGCGGCGGACCGGTCCACCCGGTTCGGCGACTCCCGCAGCGCCGCCGTGGACAGCGCCACCGCAGACCGCACCTTCTCCAGCACCGACAGCCGGTGCGGCGAGCCCAGGTCCGCGGCCACCACCCGGGGTTCCCGGCGCGGATCGCCGCGCAGCAGCTCGCCGACCACGCGCAGCGCCAGCGGCAGGTGCCCGCAGCGCTCCGCCACCAGCAGCAGGTCCTCCCGCAGCCGCGCGCGCGGGTCCGCCGGGTCGCCCCGAGCGATCTCCCGCCGCAGCAGCTCCACCGCCGACCCGGCGGGCAGCGCGCCGAGCCGGACCGGCTCCGCGTCCACGTCGAGCTCGTCGCGGGAGGTGATCAGCACCCCGTGCACCGGGTCGGACGGCAGCAGCGCGGCCACGTCCCAGTGCGGACCCACGTCGTCCAGCACCAGCAGCAGCGGCAGCCCGGCCGCGGCGAATTCGGCGAAGCGCCGGTGCAGCAGCCCGACGCCGACCGCGTGCGCGGCGGGCACCTCCAGCAGCGCCAGCAGTTCCGCGATCGCCTCCCGCAACCCGAACTCCCCGCGGTCCCGGTAGCCGCGGCAGGGCAGCAGCACGACCCCGCCGGGGTGCTCCCCGCGCAACCGGTCCGCCGCCGCGATCGCCAGCGCGCTCTTGCCGCAGCCGCCCATGCCGGTCAGCAGCCGCACCGGGTTCTCCGCGCCGAGCACGGCGTCCAGCTCCGCCTCGCGGCCGACCAGCCGGGCCGGTGCGCGCGGCAGCGTCGAGGCCAGCGGGCGCGGCGGCGGCACGGGAGCGGCGAAGTGCACGTCGCCGTTGATCTGCCCGGCCTGCACGACCAGGCCGTCGTTGCGGTGCACCGCGTTGCTGGTGCGGATCTCCTGCGCCGCGGTGCGCCGGGCCCACTGCCCGGCGGAACCGTCGTGGGCGCGGTCTCCGGTCATCCTCCACGTATAGCGCAGGAGATCACCTCGGACACCGCGTTCGCGCGGATCGATCAGCCCTGGACGGCCTTGAGCACCGCGCCGGTGTCGGTGAGGTCGGACAGCACCACGTGCGCGCCCGCGTCCCGCAGCTCCTGCTCGTCGCTGCGCCCGGTGGCCACGCCGACCGCCACCGCCCCGTGGTGCAGCGCGCCCGCCACGTCGCGCGGGGTGTCGCCGACGACGACCACGGTCTCCGGGGCGAACTCGGCACCGTGCTTGGCGGTGGCCTTGCCGACCGCGGCGCTGATCAGGTCGTGCCGGTGCGGGGAGTCGGCGCCGAACCCGCCGATGTCGAAGTCCACGTGCCGGTGCAGGCCGAACGCGTCGAGCTTGTGGAACGCGACCTCCGGCAGGTTGCCGGTGACGAGGCTCTGCACCACGCCGGGCACCTCGGCGAGCGCCGCCAGCGCCTCCGCCGCCCCCGGCATCGCGCTGCCGCGCAACGACAGCGAGTCCAGATCGGCCAGCACCACGTCGGTGAGGGTGCGGAACATGGCGTGCACGGTGTCGGTGGCGGCGTCGATGCCGTGCGCGGCGAGCACTTCGCCGGTGATCGCCAGCTCGGTCTTGCCCGCCATGTCCGGCACGTGCCGCAGGGACGTCCCGGTGACCTCGGCGAGAGTGCGCCGGTACCAGTCGACGCCGATGCCGCGCGCGTCGATCAGGGTGAGGTCCACGTCCCACAGCACGAGTCGGGAGGTCATCGCCCCATCCTGGCACGACACCTCGCGATCATGATCAAGATGTGAGCCATCTCCGCGCCCGGCCCGGTTTCACCCGAAGAGGTGGAATCAGCCTTCGACGAAGCTCAACCGGACCCGCCGCACCGGGTTGTCCACGTTGGTGTCCACCAGGCAGACCGACTGCCAGGTGCCCAGCGCCATCCGCCCGTCCAGCACCGGCACCGTCGCGTAGGGCGGCACCAGCGCGGGCAGCACGTGATCGCGCCCGTGCCCGGGCGAACCGTGCCGGTGCCGCCACCGCCGGTCCGCGGGCAGCAGCTCCCGCAGCTGGGCCAGCAGGTCGTCGTCGCTTCCCGCACCCGTCTCGATCACCGCGAGGCCCGCCGTCGCGTGCGGCACCCACACGTTCAGCAGGCCGTCCCCGGCCCCCGCCGACCGCAGGAACCGGTCGCACTCGGCACCCAGGTCGTAGACCACCTCGACGGAACCGGTCCGGATCTCCACTTCCTCACTGCGCATACCGCCACGGTAGAACGGAGCGCCGCGCGGCCCGTCCTGCCGCTCCGGTTGCGGTGGGCCGCGCTTCCCCGGCCGCGCGTGGTAGGCGGTCCCGCCGGGCCGCGCATCCGGTGCTGGCGCACCGGCCACCGCATCGACGAGGATCGGAACATGCGCACCGCCTTCGGCCTCCGGTTCGACGTCCCCGACGGATACCTGAACACCGCGAGCATCGGCGTGCCGTCCACCGGCACCGTCGAGGCCGTCACCGCCGCGGTCGCCACCTGGGGCGCGGGCGGGGCCCGGCCCACCGACTTCGACGCCGACACCGACGCGGGACGAGAACTGTTCGGCCGGCTCGTCGGCGTGCCCGCCGACCGCGTCGCCGTCGGCGCCACCGTCTCCCAGCTGGTCGGGATCATCGCCGCCGACCTGCCGGACGGAGCCCGCGTGCTGGTCGCCGAGGACGAGTTCACCAGCGTCACCTTCCCGTTCGCCGCGCAGGCCGACCGCGGCGTGCAGGTGGAGGAGGTCCCGCTCGAAGCGATCCCGGAGAAGGCCGCAGACCACGACCTGGTGGCGGTGAGCGTCGTGCAGTCCGCCGACGGCAGGCTCGTCGACCTGGAGGCGCTGCGCGAAGCGGTGCGGGACCGGCCGACTCGGGTGCTGCTGGACACCACCCAGGCCGCGGGCTGGCTGCCGATGCGGCTCGACTGGGCCGATCACGTCGTCGGCACCGGCTACAAGTGGCTGCTCGCGCCGCGCGGGTCCTCCTGGCTCGCGCAGCACCCGGACGCTCCCGCGCCGCGGGCGAGCCACGCCAACTGGTACGCCGGGGGCGGCATGGACAGCATCTACGGGCTGCCGCTGAAGCAGGCCCCGGGCGGGCGCGGGCTCGACCTGTCGCCGGTGTGGCTGGCCCAGGTCGGCGCGGCCGCCTCGATGCGGGAGCTCGCCGCCCTCGACCTGGAGCAGGTGCGGGCGCACTGCACCGGGCTGGCCGACCGGGTGCGCGCCGAACTCGGCCTCGTTCCCGCCGGCTCGCCGATCGTGGCGGTGCCCGGCGACGACGCCGCCCGCAGGCTCGCCGACGCGGGCATCGCGTGCGCGGCCCGGGCGGGCAAGGCACGGCTGGCGTTCCACCTGTACAACACCGACACCGACGTCGACCTGGTGCTCCGCGCGTTGCGTGGCTGAGCAGCCGGAACGTCTTCGCTGCGCACGTGCTGTTCTGCGCGCGATCCGCAACCGCTACCGTTAGTGCCCGTGCCGGACCCCCAAGGTGCACCCGAAGAGATGACAGGCTCGCCGCAGAACGCGCAGCGAGCTGACACTGCGCCACTCCAGCGCGACAACTCCCTGGTGAACCACGAGCACCGCAGCGCCAGTCCCACCGACTTCAGCCCGGACACCCTGGGCGGACCCGGCGAGACGACCCGCCCCGCGTTCCAGCAGCCGTCGGCCCAGCAGCCGCACGGCGCCCAGCCGCACGCGCCGCAGCCCGGACCCGGCACGCCCGGCTACGGCCAGCCGCAGCAGCACCAGGGCCAGAACCACGCGGCGCAGACCGCGCACCAGCAGGCCTACCCGCAGCACTACCAGGGCTGGGGCGGCCAGTACGCCGCGCAGCACCCCGGCCAGCAGCAGTACCCGCAGCAGGGCTACGGCCAGCAGAACCCGGCCCAGCAGGCACCGGTGCAGCAGCAATCCCCCCAGCAGCACTCGGCCCCGCAGCAACCCGCCCAGCAGGCCCCGGCGCAGCAACCACCCGGGCAGCCGAACGGAGCGGCCCAGCAGCACGGCGACATCAACCGGCGCGCCTACCCCTCCACCAGCAGGCAGGCACCCGTCCGTCCCGAACCGGCGGCGCGCGCGGGCGGCGGCCTGCTCGCGGGCACCTCCATCACGCCCTCCGGCTGGGTGCTGCGCGGGCTCGTGCTGTTCGGCGTGGCCGTCGTCTCCGGGCTGCTCTGGCTGCTGATCAAGCCCTCCTCCGGTGACGACCAGGCGGCCGACCCGCCTGCGCCCGTCCCGCAGACGCAGAACCGGTTCAACCTGGAAGTGCGCGAAGAGGGGCGCCAGGGCTGCGCCAACGTCTCCACCGGCCAGATCAAGGCGTTCTTCGGCGAGCACGGCTGCGAGCACCTCACCCGGGCGCTCTACACCACCACGCTGCCGGACGGGCAGCGCGTGCTCACCTCCGTGGTCACCGTGCGGCTGGCCGATTCGGCGAGCGCCGCGCAGCTCAACGAGCTCGTCACCCAGGACGACACCGGCAACGTGATGGACCTGGTCTCCTCGGGCCCGGACCTGCCCGACGACTTCCCGGGGCTCACCAGCGACGTGGGCTACCACTCCGAGCAGCAGGACCGGCTCGTCGTCGTCGGTGAGTCCGGGTACTTCGGGCAGCCCGACAACTACGAGGACCAGCGGCTCACCGACGTCACCAAGGACGCCGTGCGCCTCGGCTGGCCGCAGGACAGCGGCTGAACCTCCTGCCGCGCGGACGGCGGAACCCCAGCGGTACCTCCGCCGCTGGAACCCCGAGGACCCGCGTGCGCACCGCCGGTCAGCGGCTCCCGGACCAGCGGGGCGCCGTTCAGGGCTTGCCGGGCTGGGCTTCCGCCGCCGGGTCCTGGCCGATCGTGATGCGCCAGCGGGTGGCGCGGGTGGCGGCCGTGGTCAGGGCGGTGAGCGCCAGCCGCCGCACCGCGGGGTCGACCTCGTCCGGCGCGGTGTTCTCCAGCACCGCGCGCCAGCCGATCGCGCACTCCCGCTCGGCGACGACGAGCGCGCGGATGGCCGAGCCCTCGTCGGTGACCCGGTCCGGCAGCGAGTAGGCGGGCGCGGCCGCCGGGGGAGTGGCTCCGGTGGCGCTGATCAGGCGCTGCGCTTCGTCCCGGTGCCCCTCGTGGACTCCGGTGGCCTCGGCGACGGCCGCCTGCACCTGCGAGCGGGTCACGAACGCGGTCACCAGCTCGTAGGTCCACACCGCGGCGTTCTCCGCGTCCAGCGCCGCGTTCACGGCGGTCTTGGCCTCGTCCGGCAGTTCTCCGCTCACGCCAGCACCTCCGCCAGGCTCGCGCAGCTCGCCGAGATCGATCCGGTCAGCCCCGCCCGGTAGCCGGGCAGGCTCGGGCACAGCTTCGCGGCGGCCTGCTCCGCCGCGGCCAGCGCCTGCTTCAGCGCGGCCTGCGCCTCGGGCGGCGAGGCGGGCACCTGCGCGGCGGGAGCCCGGTGCTCGCGGGGCTCGTCGGGCGGATCGAGGCGGTCGATCTCCTGCTGCAGCAGCCGCGCGTGCTCGGCGCGGATCTCCGCCACCGCGCCGGCGCCCGCCCCCAGCGAGGGGTGGCTGCGCGCGACGCCCTGCGCCAGCGCCGCATCGGACCGGGCGGCGGTCGCGAGGGCCGTCAGCGGGTCCGGCGCGTCCTCGCCGCTCGCGCACGCGGCGCTCACCGCGGCCACCGCGGGCAAGGCCGCCAGCAGCCGCAACACCGCGCGACGTCCGATACGCGCAGACCCGTTCGAGTGACGGGAGGGGAGGGGGGCTCGCACGCTGATCCATCCTGCCAGGCAGGCCCCCGGCCGCCGCGCTGGGCCGGACGGAGGCCATGCCGCGCCGTGCCTGGAACCGACCAGATAAGCTGGACGACCGCGGCCCGCGCGCCCAGCGCCGGACGTGGGTTTCGCGAGTCCGGCCGAAGGCGGCGCCGCCCGAACCGGGCGTCGCCGGACCGCCCGGCCCGATCACCTCCGAAGTGACCCGATCATCCCCGAATCTAGGAGTGCCAACGTGTCCAGCCCGCCGCGCGATGAGGCCGTCGCGCTGCTGGAGCCCGTCGTCGCCGACGCCGTGTCCCAAGCCGGTTTCGACCTCGAGGAGCTCGACGTGCAGCAGGCGGGCAGACGCCGCCTGGTGAAGGTCGTCGTGGACTCCGACGACGGGGTGGGTCTCGACGAGATCTCCGAGCTGAGCCGAGCCGTCTCGCAAGTGCTGGACGCGCACGAGCACGTGCTCGCCGGGGCGTACACCTTGGAGGTGACCTCGCCCGGCACCGACCGACCGCTGACCAGGCCCCGGCACTGGCGCCGCGCCCGGCACCGGCTGGTCAAGATCAAGCTCTCCGGCGGCGGCGACCTGACCGCGCGCGTCGGAGCCGCCGACGACGAAGGCGTGCAGGTGCTGGCCGACCAGCAGATCCGCACGCTGGCCTACCGCGACATCGAGCGCGCGGTGGTCGAGGTGGAATTCCAGCAGCCACCGGCGCAGGACCTCGTCCTGCTCAAGCGGGCGGCCGACGGCCCGGAAGGCGACGACCGGGAAGACACGGAGGAGTCGAGGTGAACGTCGACATCGCCGCGCTGCGAGCGATCGAACGCGACAAGGACATCCCGTTCGAGACGGTCCTGGAAGCGATCGAATCAGCGCTGCTGACGGCATACCGGCACACCGAGGGGCACCAGCAGCACGCCCGGGTGGAAGTGGACCGCAAGACCGGCGTGGTGCGGGTGCTCGCGCACACCCTCGACGCCGAGGGCGAGGTCGAGGAGGAGTGGGACGACACGCCCGAGGGCTTCGGGCGGATCGCGGCGACCACCGCGCGCCAGGTCATCCTGCAGCGGCTGCGCGACGCCGAGCACGAGCGCACCTTCGGCGAGTTCTCCACCAAGGAGGGCGAGATCCTCGGCGGCGTCGTGCAGCGCGACGCCAAGGCCAACTCGCGCGGCATGGTCGTCGTGCAGGTCGGGGACAGCGAGGGCGTCATCCCCGCCGCCGAGCAGGTGCCGGGCGAGCGCTACGAGCACGGCACGCGCGTCAAGTGCTACGTCGTCGGCGTCTCCCGCAGCGCCCGCGGCCCGCAGATCACCCTGTCCCGCACCCACCCCAACCTGGTGCGCAGGCTGTTCGCGCTGGAGGTCCCGGAGATCGCCGACGGCACCGTCGAGATCCCCGCGGTCGCCCGCGAGGCCGGTCACCGCTCGAAGATCGCGGTGCGCTCCGCGGTCGGCGGCGTCAACGCCAAGGGCGCCTGCATCGGCCCGATGGGCGCGCGGGTGCGCAACGTGATGAGCGAACTGGGCGGCGAGAAGATCGACATCATCGACTTCTCGGAGGACCCCGCGACGTTCGTCGGCAACGCGCTGTCCCCGGCCAAGGTGATCTCGGTGGAGGTCGTCGACGAGCGGACCAAGACCGCCCGCGTCGTCGTCCCCGACTTCCAGCTGTCGCTGGCCATCGGCAAGGAGGGGCAGAACGCCCGCCTCGCCGCCCGGCTCACCGGATGGCGGATCGACATCCGCAGCGATGCCGACCCGGCCTCGCCGACCACCTCGGCGGGCCAGGCCGTCGCGCCGCCTGCCGGTGGCGCGCCGGGCGTCGACGAACTGCCCGCGGTCGGTTCCGCGGAGTGATCTGACGGCCCGCCGACGCCCGGCACCGGGTTCGCCGCCACCTCGGTGGCGGACTCGGATACGAGCACTGGCGGCGGCGGGTTAGAATCATTGGTGGCTCGACGCGAGGGGAGCGAGAATCCGCACGACAACGTCCGGTACGCACGGCGAACGCCGTGATCAAGGGCCGGTTCGCACCTGTGTGGGATGTCGCGTCCGGACGTCGGCCGCCGAGCTGCTGCGAGTGGTGGCCGAGGACGGTTCCGCGGGTCCCGCGGTCGTCCCCGATCCTCGAAGCAGGCGACCGGGTCGAGGCGCGTGGTTGCACCCCGATCCCCGTTGCCTGCGGCTCGCCGAGCGACGTCGGGCGTTCCCCCGCGCACTTCGCGTGCCGGGGCCGCTGGACCTCTCCGCCGTGCAGGGACACCTGGGCTCCACTCCGGAATCCGGGGAGCTCGCGGCGAGCGGCTCATCACCAGACCGACGCGGGAACCGCCCGCGCGGAAGCAGTAAGGAAGCAGGTCGACCCGTCATGAATCAGCCGTGAAGCTGAAGACATGAACGCGCATCGGCGATAGGACGAGGTCGAGCGGGACTGCCGCCCGGCCTCACCAGATGAGGAGTGCAGTGGCAGGCAAGGCCCGCGTGCACGAGCTCGCTAAAGAGCTCGGTGTGACTAGCAAGGAAGTTCTCAACAAGCTCGCCGAGCAGGGCGAGTACGTCAAGTCCGCGTCGTCCACCGTGGAAGCCCCGGTGGCGCGCCGACTTCGCGACGCGTACCCCAAGGCAGGCAAGCCCGGCGGTCGCTCCGGCGGGGCGAAGCCCGCGCCGCCGCGCAAGCCCGAAGGCCAGTCCGGTGACGGCGCGCCCAAGCCCGGTCCGAAGCCCGGTCCGCGGCCGCAGGCACCCGCCCCGCAGTCCGGTGACCAGCAGGGCGGCGGCCAGCAGTCCGCTGACCAGCCGGCCCCGGCCGGCGCGCCCAAGCCCGGTCCGAAGCCGGGCCCGAAGCCCGGTCCGAAGCCGCCGGCCCCGGAGACCGCTCCGTTCGAGCAGGCTCCCGCCGCGCAGGCGTCCGCCGGTCCGGCCGAGGCCCCGGCCCCGCAGCAGGGCGGCGAGCAGCGTGCCGCCGCGCCGCGTCCCGGTGCCCCGAAGCCCGGCCCCCGGCCCGGTCCGAAGCAGGAATCCAAGCAGCGCGGCGACGCCGGTGACGGCACCGTCCCGCCGAAGCCGCAGGGCGCCAAGCCCAAGCCCGGCCCGCGCTCGCCGCGCGTCGGCAACAACCCGTTCGGCGTCGGCTCCGGCTCCCCGGCGCAGCGTCCGCCGCGTCCCGGTGGTGCCGGTGGCGGTCAGCAGCGCCAGGGCGGCGGCCAGGGCGGCCCCGGCCGCGGCGGTCCGCAGGGGCAGCGCCCCGACCGCGGTGGTCAGGGCGGCGCCGGTACGGCTCCGGCGGCCGGTTCTCCCGCCCCGCGCGGCGGCGGTGAGGGCGGCGGCAACCGTCCGAACCCGGGCATGATGCCCCCGCGTCCGAACCCCGGCATGATGCCGTCCCGCCCGGCCCGCTCCGGCGGTCCCGGTGGACCCGGCGGTGGCCGCGGTGGCGGTCGTCCCGGTGGTGCCGGTGGCGGTCGTCCCGGTGGCGGCGGTGGCCGTCCCGGTGGCGGTGGCGGCGGTTTCCGCGGCGGCCCCGGTGGTGGCGGCGGCGGTGCTCCGGCCGGTGGGCCTCCCGCCGGTGGTGGCTTCCGCGGTCGTCCGGGCGGTGGTGGCCGTCCCGGTGGTGGCGGTCGCGGTGGCGCGGCCGGTGCCTTCGGCCGTCCCGGTGGTCCGGCGCGTCGTGGCCGCAAGTCCAAGCGGCAGAAGCGCCAGGAGTACATGGACAACATGCAGGCGCCGTCGGTGGGCGGTGTCCGGCTGCCGCGCGGCAGCGGCGAGACGCTGCGCCTGCGTCGCGGTGCTTCGCTGACCGACTTCGCCGAGAAGATCAACGCCAACCCGGCTTCGCTGGTGCAGGCGATGTTCCACCTCGGTGAGATGGTCACCGCGACCCAGTCCGTCTCGGACGAGATCCTGGAGCTGCTCGGCCAGGAGATGAACTACCGGGTCGAGATGGTCAGCCCGGAGGACGAGGACCGCGAGCTGCTGGAGTCGTTCGACATCAGCTTCGGCGACCCGGACAGCAGCGAGGAGCAGCTGGCCGCCCGGCCGCCGGTGGTCACCGTCATGGGTCACGTCGACCACGGCAAGACGCGCCTGCTGGACACCATCCGGAAGGCGAACGTGCAGGCCGGCGAGGCCGGTGGCATCACCCAGCACATCGGTGCCTACCAGGTCGTGACCGAGCTGGAGGGCAACGAGCGCCCGATCACCTTCATCGACACCCCCGGTCACGAGGCGTTCACCGCCATGCGTGCTCGTGGTGCGAAGTCCACGGACATCGCCGTGCTGGTGGTCGCCGCCGACGACGGCGTCATGCCGCAGACGGTGGAAGCGATCAACCACTCGCAGGCCGCGGGCGTGCCGATCGTGGTGGCGGTCAACAAGATCGATGTCGAGGGTGCGAACCCGGACAAGATCCGCCAGCAGCTCACCGAGTACAACCTGGTGGCCGAGGAGTACGGCGGCGACACCATGTTCGTCGAGATCTCCGCCAAGCAGGGGACCAACATCGACGGTCTGCTCGAGGCGATCCTGCTGACCGCGGACGCTTCGCTCGACCTGCGGGCCAACCCCGACATGGAGGCCCAGGGCGTGGCGATCGAGGCGCACCTGGACCGCGGTCGCGGTCCGGTGGCCACGGTGCTGGTCCAGCGCGGTTCGCTGCGCGTGGGTGACTCGATCGTCGCGGGCAACGCGCACGGCCGGGTCCGCCGGATGATCAACGAGCACGACGAGGACGTCGCGGTGGCGATGCCGGCGCGTCCGGTGCAGGTCATCGGGTTCACCTCGGTGCCCGGTGCCGGTGACACGTTCCTGGTCGTCGACGAGGACCGGGTGGCGCGGCAGATCGCCGACCGCCGGGGTGCTCGCATCCGGGAGGCGCAGAACGCCGCCAAGCGCAAGCGCGTCAGCCTGGAAGACCTGGACAAGGTGCTCAAGGAGACCAACCAGCTCAACCTGATCATCAAGGGTGACAACTCCGGTACCGTCGAGGCGCTGGAAGAGTCGCTCATGAAGATCGAGGTGGGCGAGGAGGTCGAGCTCCGGGTCATCCACCGCGGCGTCGGTGGCATCAACGAGTCCGACATCAACCTGGCCACCGCGGAGAACACCATCGTCCTGGGCTTCAACGTCCGGGCCGAGGGCAAGGCGGCCGAGGTCGCCAACCGCGAGGGCGTGGAGATCCGGTACTACTCGGTGATCTACCGCGCGATCGAGGAGATCGAGCAGGCGCTCAAGGGCATGCTCAAGCCCGAGTACGAAGAGGTCGAACTCGGCAAGGCGCAGGTCCGCGAGGTCTTCAAGTCCTCGAAGGTCGGCACGATCGCCGGTTGCATGGTCACCGAGGGCATCATGCGTCGGAACGCCAAGGCCCGGCTGCTGCGCGACAGCGTGGTCGTCGCCGAGAACCTCAGCCTCAACTCGCTGAAGCGGTTCAAGGACGACGCCACCGAGGTCCGCGACGGGTTCGAGTGCGGTCTGACGCTCGGCTCCTACTCCGACATCAAGGTCGACGACATGATCGAGACCTACGAGATGCGGGAGAAGCCGCGCAACTGATCCGCTACCGCCGGGGGTCGTCCGTCGTGGGCGGCCCCCGGTGGTCGTGCTGGTGCGTGGTGATCCGAGGAGCGAGCTGATGTACGTCGGTGCGCTGGAGCTGGACGTGCTGCTCGGCGACGTCCACTCGTTGAAGCAGAAGCGCGCCGTGGTGCGGCCCGTCGTGGCCGAGCTGCGGAAGCGCTTCGACGTGGCCGCGGCGGAAGCGGGCGATCAGGACCTGCACCGCCGGGCGCTGATCGGGGTGAGCGCGGTCTCCGGCGACGCCTCGCACGTGCGCGAGGTGCTGGACGCGTGCGAACGCGCCGTCGCCGCGCGCCCCGAACTGGAACTCCTGTCGGCCCGGCAGCGGATGCTGGGGCCGGAAGACTGACGGGCCCTGGCGGGTTCTCCCCACGAGGGAACCTGCCCGGTCGCCCGCACCGCCCCGCGGCCGGCAGCCCGGGAGCCCCGCCGCGGCGGCTCGACCGCCGGTGGCGCGGACACTGTTCACGCCCGGACCACCGGGCGCAGGATCGACGGAGGAGGTGCGCCGTGGCCGATACGGCGCGCGCCCGCAGGCTCGCGAAGCGCATCGCGCAGATCGTGGCCTCGGGACTGGAGTACGAGGTCAAGGACCCGCGGCTGGCGATGGTGACGATCACCGACGCCCGCGTCACCCCGGACCTGCGGGACGCCACGGTGTACTACACCGTGTTCGGCGACGAGAGCGACTACGCGTCGACCGCCGCCGCCCTGTCCAGCGCCACCGGCGTGCTGCGGTCCCGGGTGGGGGCGCAGACGGGCGTGCGGTTCACCCCGACGCTCACGTTCGTCGCGGACACCGTGCCGGACGACGCCCGCCGGATGGACGAGCTGGTCGCGCGGGCCAAGGAGGCCGACGCGGAGGTCGCCCGGCTGGCTTCGGGAGCGGAGCACGCGGGGGAGGCGGATCCTTACCGTGCGGCACCGGAGGACACCGCGGATGACGACGAGGAAACCGCAGGTGACGAGCCGTCGACCGGCGAGGATGCCGATCTGCGGCATCGGCCACAGAGTGGTTGAACCGCCCGCGCGGATGCGGTGCGTTGAAGGCGGCACCGCGGTCGTGCGGTGCCGTTCGGCGTGGAGGTGAACCCTGTGGACGGGCATTCCGGAACCGCTGCGGAGCCGACGCCGGATGAGGTGGCGGCAGCCGCGCGGCTGCTCGCCGACGCCTCCGACGTGACGCTGCTCGCGCACGTCAACCCGGACGCCGACGCGCTGGGCAGCGCGCTGGCGCTGGGCCGGGCGTTGCGCGCCCGGGGGGCGCGGGTCCGGGTGTCGTTCGGCCACCCGGCCGAGGTGCCCGCGTCGCTGCCGATGCTCGACGCCGACGGCCTGATCGTCCCCGCCGCCGAGGTGCCCGCGGCGGCACCGCTGCTGGTGGTGTGCGACGCGGGCAGCCTGCAGCGGTTGGGGGCGCTCGCCGACCGGGTCCGGACCACGATCGACGCGGGCGGCTCGGTGCTCGTCGTCGACCACCACGTGGCGAACCCGCGGTTCGGCACGCACCACGTGATCGACGAGACGGCCGTGGCGACGGTCGTGCTGGTGCTGAGGTTGCTCGACGAGCTCGGCGCCCCGCTGGACCTGCCGATCGCGCGCTGCCTGTACGCGGGGCTGGTCACCGACAGCGGCCGGTTCCGGCGGGCCACGGCGGCCACCCACCTGATGGCGGCGCGGCTGCTGGAGGCCGGGGTCGATCCGGATGCCCTGACCCGCTCGCTGATGGACACCCACCCGTTCGCCTGGTTGCCGATGCTGTCGGAGGTGCTGGGCCGGGCCGCGCTGGAGCCCGCGGCGGCGCAGGGGCTGGGGCTGGTGCACGCGGAGGTGCGGCTCGCGCAGTCCGGCGACGTGCGCAGCGAAGAACTCGACGGCGTGATCGACATCGTGCGCACCACGGCGGAGGCCGAGGTGTCGGTGGTGCTGAAGGAACTGGCCGCGGATCGCTGGTCGGTGTCGTTGCGCGCGGACAGCAAGGTCGACGTCGGCGCGGCCGCGAGCCTCTGCGGCGGTGGCGGTCACCGGCTGGCGGCCGGGTTCACCGCCGACGGGTCGGCCGACGACGTGCTCGACTCGGTCCGCGCGGCGCTGGAGCAAGCCCCGCTGCTCGGCTGACCGAAGGTCAGGTGCGCCGGCGGGCGCGGAACGCGGCCACGTGCACGCGGTTCGCGCAGCGCGCCGAGCAGAACCGCTTCGCCCGGTTCGTGGACGTGTCCAGGAAGTACGTGCCGCAGCCCGCGGCCTCGCACCGGCCCCACCGGTCCATCCCGTGCAGCACGACGCCTTGCGCCAGGCCCCAGGCGGCCGCGGCCGCGACCTCGGTGGCGGGTGGCGCGTCGGGCCCGGCCACGTGCACGTGCCAGCGCGAACCGTGCCCGGACAGCCGGGGGTGCGGTGGGTGCCGCGCCAGCAGGTCGTTTACGGCGTCCTGCGCCCGCGCCGCGGCTCCGGCCAGCAGCGCGTCCAGCGCGTCCCGCAGGCCGGCCGCCACCGTGCGCAGCACCGCCAGGTCCTGCTCGTGCACCCGCTCGGACCACCACGGCTCGTCGTGCAGCGCCGCGCGCAGCCGGTCCAGGTCGGTGAGGTCGGCGTTCGCGAGCCGCAGCGCCAGCTCCGCGTAGTCGGCGCTGTCCATCCGGGCTCCTCACCGCTAGCCTGCGTCAGGGTCGAAATGCGGTTTCATAGCTTACCGGGAGGATGTCGTGAGCGAGGTCGCCGAACGGGTGCCGGTGCGGACGGTGCTCGGATTGGCCGTGCCCGCGCTGGGCGTGCTGGCCGCCGAGCCGCTGTACGTGCTGGTGGACACCGCCGTCATCGGTCACCTCGGGGCGGTGCCGCTGGCCGGGCTCGCGCTCGGCGGCACCCTGTTCACCCTGGTGTCCAGCCAGCTCACGTTCCTGTCGTACGGCACCACCGCCCGCACGGCCCGGCTGCACGGCGCCGGTCGCCGCAAGGACGCCGTCGCCGAAGGCGTGCAGGCCACCTGGCTCGGCATCGCCGTCGGCGTGCTGCTGCTGGTGCTGGCGCAGCTGTTCGCGGTGCCGGTCGCCGAGCTGCTCGCCGGGGAAGGCCCCATCGCGGACGCGGCGGCGAGCTGGTTGCGGATCGCGCTGCTCGGCGCGCCGCTGGTGCTGATCACGATGGCGGGCAACGGCTGGATGCGCGGGGTGCAGGACACCCGGCGCCCGCTGTGGTTCGTGCTGGCGGGCAACGGGACCTCGGCGGTGCTGTGCCCGCTGTTCGTGTACCCGCTCGGGTGGGGGCTGGAGGGGTCGGCGGTCGCGAACCTGATCGGTCAGAGCATCGCGGCGGCGCTGTTCCTGCGCGCGCTGGTGGTGGAGCGGGCCGGGATGCGCCCCGATCCGGCGACGATGCGCGCCCAGCTGGGCATGGGGCGGGACCTGGTGCTGCGCACCCTCGCCTTCCAGGCGTGCTTCCTGTCGGCGACCTCGGTCGCCGCCCGCACCGGCGCGGACGCCGCCGCCGCGCACCAGGTGGTGTGGCAGCTGTGGTCGTTCCTGGCGCTGGTGCTGGACTCGCTGGCGATCGCCGCGCAGTCGCTGGTCGGCGCGGCCCTCGGCGGTGGTGCGGCGCAGCGCGCGAAGGGCGTGGCGCGGCAGGTCAGCTGGTACGGGCTCGGGTTCGGGGTGCTGCTCGGCCTGGTGTTCGCGGCGCTCGCCGCGGTGCTGCCGCGGGTGTTCACCAGCGATGCGGCGGTGCTCGCGCAGCTGCCGAACGCGTGGTGGTTCTTCGTGCTCCAGCAGCCCGTCGCCGGGGTGGTGTTCGCGCTGGACGGGGTGTTCCTCGGCGCGGGCGACGCGCGCTACTTGCGCACCGCGACGATGCTCAGCGCCGCCGTCGGCTACCTGCCGCTGATCTGGTTGTCGCTGGCCTTCGGCTGGGGGCTCGCCGGGATCTGGACCGGGCTGAGCCTGTTCATGGTGCTGCGGCTGATCACGCTGCTGCTGCGGGCCAGGTCGGGGAAGTGGGCGGTCGTCGGGGCCGCCCCGGCCTGAGCCGGCGTCGCCGCCTGGGCGGGGTCGCTGCGCGACGCGCGGACGCGGTCGGGGAGGATTGCCAGCCGTGTCCGAGCACTCCCGAACAGCACGCAACCGTCCCGCCGTCCCGCCCGGCCTGCTCGTGGTGGACAAGCCCTCCGGCATGACCTCGCACGACGTGGTGTCCCGCGTGCGCCGCATCATGGGCACCCGCAAGGTCGGCCACGCGGGCACCCTCGATCCGATGGCCACCGGGGTGCTGGTGCTCGGCCTGGAACGGGCCACGAAGCTGCTCGGGCACCTGGCGCTGGACACCAAGGCGTACCTGGCGACGATCCGGCTGGGCGCGGCGACCAGCACCGACGACGCCGAGGGCGAGGTGCGGTCGCGGACCGACCCGTCCGGGGTGACCGAGCAGGCCGTCCGGGACGGCATCGCCGAGCTCACCGGGGACATCCAGCAGGTGCCGAGTTCGGTGAGCGCGGTGAAGGTCAACGGCAAGCGCGCCTACGAGCTGGCCCGCGAGGGCAAGGACGTGGAACTGGCCGCGCGACCGGTCACCGTCTCCCGGTTCGACCTGCTGGCGCTGCGCGAACCGGCCGAAGCCACCGGTGAGCCGGACGAGGACCGGTTCGTCGAGCTGGACGTGCTCGTGGAGTGTTCCTCGGGCACCTACGTGCGCGCGCTGGCCCGGGACCTCGGCGCCCGGCTGGGCGTCGGCGGCCACCTCGGTGAGCTGCGCCGCACCCGCGTCGGCCCGTTCGGCCTGGCGACGGCCCGAACCCTGGAGCAGCTGGAGGCCGAGCCGGGCCTGTCGATGGACCTGGACCGCGCGATCGCCACCGCCTTCGCGCGGCACGACACCGACGCGGTCACCGTCCGGGCCCTCATGCACGGCCAGACGATCCCGGCGACCGGCGTCGCGGGCACCTGCGGCGTGTTCGGCCCGGATGGCCGGGCGGTCGCGCTGGTGCAGGACCAGGGGCGGACCGCGCGGCCGGTGCTGGTGCTGACCCCGGCGGGCTGAGCGGCCGATCGGGAGGCAACCAGTAGGCTTGCCAGCCGTGCAGCGTTGGCGCGGTTTGGAGCAGCTCCCGGGCGGTTGGGGCCGGTGCGTCGTCACCATCGGCGTCTTCGACGGGATCCACCAGGGACACCAGCAGTTGATCACGCACGCGGTGCGGGCGGCGCGCGAGCGCGGCATCCCCTGCGTGCTGATGACGTTCGACCCGCACCCGGCGGAGGTGGTGCGGCCCGGCAGCCATCCCGCGCAGCTGACCACGTTGCGGCGGCGCGCGGAGCTGGCCGAGCGGCTCGGCGTGGACGTGTTCTGCGTGCTGCCGTTCACCGCGGAGCTGTCCCGGATGCCCGCCGACGAGTTCGTGCACGAGCTGCTGGTGGACCGGTTGCACGCGGCCGTGGTCGTGGTGGGGGAGAACTTCACGTTCGGCCACCGCGCCGCCGGTGACATCGAGCTGCTGGCGCAGCTGGGAGAGCGGTTCGGCTTCGAGGTGGCGTCGGACCGGCTGCTCAGCGGCACCACCGAACGCGCCGACGGCCCGTCGGAGGCGCCGGTGACGTTCTCCTCGACCTACATCCGGTCCTGCATCGACGCCGGGGACGTGGTGGCGGCGGCGTCCGCGCTGGGTCGCTACCACCGGCTGGAGGGCATCGTGGTGCGCGGCGCCGGGCGCGGCGGCAGCGAGCTCGGCTTCCCGACCGCGAACCTGTCCAGCCCGGAGCATTCCGCGGTCCCCGCCGACGGCGTGTACGCGTGCTGGTTCACCCACCGGCGCCGCGGGTCCGCCGAGCCCGGCGAGACGCTGCCCGCCGCGGTCTCCGTCGGCAGCAACCCGACGTTCTCCGGTACGGAGCGGACGGTGGAGGCGTTCGTGCTCGACGTGGACGCCGACTTCTACGGGGAGCACGTGGCGCTGGACTTCGTGCGCAGGCTGCGCGGGATGGAGCGCTACGACTCGGTGGAGGCGCTGATCGAGCAGATGGATCAGGACGTCGTGGACACCCGTGAGATCCTCGGTGCTCGTGGCTGATCGACCCGCTGGGGGCGGGGCAATTCGCCGAACCGGTCCGGTGCGGCGCGATGGCCTGGCAGTATTCAGTACCGGTCGCCCCGGGGAACGTTCCGGTGGCGGCGATCGACGGTGGCACCGGGGGAGCTGAGGTGGCGGAACACAAGAGCGTCCAGCGCAATCTGGCGCTGCAGCGCGAGTGGTACGGCGAGCCGTTGGGCGATCGGGTTCGGCGGCTCGTGGTGGCGTTCCGGATCTCGCAGGCCCAGCTCGCCGAGGTGCTCGGCATCAGCGCACCGATGCTCAGCCAGGTGATGAGCGCCCGCCGCGCCAAGATCGGGAACCCGTCGGTGCTGGCGAGGCTCGTGATGCTGGAGCGCAAGGTGCTGGTGCCGGGCGTGGCCGCCGGCGAATCGGAGGCGATCCAGGCAGCGCTGGCGGACGTGCGCGACTCCCGGCCGTCGGTGGGCCGGGACACGCTGCCGGTGCGGGCGGCGAACGGTGAGGAGGCGGCGTGGCCGGTGCTGCGGGGTGCGGCGAAGCCGAGCGAGCTGGAGGCAGCGGCCGCGCTGATCGACGGCCGCTACCCGGAGCTGGCGGGCCTGCTACGCCGGGCCGCCAACGGCGAACCGGCCTGACCCGGCGGCCCCGGACCGGCGGGGCGGGCGGATGAGCGGGAGCGCGCCGCCGCGGTTGTTCACCGCGGTGCGGCCGCCGCCCGCCGCGGTCGAGCACCTCGCCGCCGCGCTCGGCGAGATCCCGCACGACCAGCGGTTGCGGCGGTTCCGCCGGACGGATCCCGCGCAGTGGCACCTGACGTTGTGCTTCCACGGCCCCACCGACCCGGCGCCGCTCGCGGCCGAGCTCGACCGCCGGGGGCCCGCGGCCGGCCCGGCGCCGCGACTGCGGCTGGCCGGTGCGGGCACCTTCCGCGGGGTGCTGTGGATCGGCGTCGAGACCGCCACCGACGCCGACACGCGCGGGCTGCACGAGCTGGTGCGGATCGCGGGCGGGGATCCCGGCGGGTTCCGGGCGCACCTCACCGTGGCTCGGTGGAACGCGGGCCTGCCGGACCCGGCGCGGCTGATCGGGCCGCTCAGCGGGTACGCGGGCCCCTGGTGGGCCGCCGCCGAGGTCGAGCTGGTGCGCAGCGACCCGGGGCCGGCCGGTTCGGAGCACCGCGTGCTGCACGTGGTCCCGGTGCCACGCCGGGCGGCAGGGGACCAGGGTGGACCGTTCGGCCCCTGATATCCTGACCGCGGATCCGGCTGTAGTCCGTGGCGGCCGAATCCGGTGTGCCGATACCCGGCGTGCACGCGACCAGCGTGCCCGTGACCAGCCCGCGCCAGTGGAGACACCGGCCCGGGGCGTCCGACCGGCGGAGCCGCTCCGGCGGCCGCGCGAGCTCGGGACTGGGGGCGGAGCTCGGGGAGCTCCCGGCGACCTGGACCCCAGGTCGCGTCCGGGATCGGGACGGCGATCTCCGGTGTGGACCGCCCGGGGCGCGCGACGTGGCGATGGCCGTGAGTCGTGTCCGGTGCGTTCCGCACCCGGTGCCCGTCCCGGCTCCGAGTTCGAGACCGGCGCACCAGCAGCACTTGACACGGCACGCGAAACAAGGAGAGTCAGTCGTGGCGCTGTCCACTGAGCAGAAGAAGCAGATCCTCGCCGACTACGGTCTGCACGAGTCCGACACCGGTTCGGCGGAGGCCCAGGTGGCCCTGCTGACCAACCGGATCTCGGGCCTGACCGAGCACCTCAAGCAGCACAAGCACGACCACCACTCGCGTCGTGGCCTGCTGCTGATGGTCGGTCGCCGCCGCCGGCTGCTGAACTACCTGACCAAGGTCGACATCGAGCGCTACCGCTCGCTGATCCAGCGGCTCGGTCTGCGTCGTTGACCTACGTCGGGGGAGCGTTCCACAGTGGAGCGCTCCCCCGATGCACAACCGAATGCACGAAGGCGGGCCACCAGGCTCGCGCACGCACGATCCGGGTCCACGCCCACGGCGGGTCATCATCCGCCGGTCCTCGGTAGTGGCCCCCGGGCGCATCCCGCCCGGTGGCTTCGATCGATGACCGGCCTCGTCGGAAAGATTCCCCCGCACGACCGTGGACCCCTGAAACTAGGAGTTCCACTTGACACAGGCCCACAACGTCGACGAAGGCGTCTACGAAGCGACCGCGGTGCTGGACAACGGTGCCTTCGGCACCCGCGAGGTCCGGTTCGAGACCGGTCGGCTGGCCAAGCAGGCCGCGGGCAGCGTCGTCGCCTACCTGGACGACGACACGATGCTGCTGTCGGCCACCACGGCCTCGAAGCACCCCAAGGACAACCTCGACTTCTTCCCGCTGACGGTGGACGTCGAGGAGCGGATGTACGCCGCGGGCCGCATCCCCGGCTCGTTCTTCCGCCGCGAGGGTCGTCCCTCCACCGACGCGATCCTGACCTGCCGGTTGATCGACCGGCCGCTGCGCCCGTCCTTCGTGGACGGCCTGCGCAACGAGATCCAGGTCGTGGTCACGGTGATGAGCCTGGACCCGAAGGACCCGTACGACGTGCTCGCCATCAACGGCGCGTCCGCCTCCACCCAGCTGTCCGGCCTGCCGTTCTCCGGCCCGGTCGGCGGCACCCGGATGGCGCTGATCGACGGGCAGTGGGTGGCCTTCCCCACCTACGAGCAGCTCGAGCGCGCGGTGTTCGACATGGTCGTCGCCGGTCGCATCGTCGGTGACGACGTCGCGATCATGATGGTCGAGGCCGAGGCCACCGACAAGACGATCGACCTGGTCGGCCAGGGCGCGCAGGCGCCCACCGAAGAGGTCGTCGCCGCCGGCCTGGAGGCCGCGAAGCCGTTCATCCGCACGCTGTGCCAGGCCCAGCAGGCGCTGGCCCAGGCCGCGGGCAAGGCGACCGCCGAGTACCCGCTGTTCCCCGCCTACCAGGACGACGCCTACAGCGCCGTCGAGGGCGCCGTCTCCGCCGACCTGGCGCAGGCGCTGTCCATCGCGGGCAAGCAGGAGCGCGAGAACCGGCTCGACGAGATCAAGCAGGTCGCGCTGGAGAAGGTCGGCATCGAGGAGGGGCAGCCCTTCGCCGGTCGCGAGAAGGAGATCGGCGCGGCGTTCCGCTCGCTGACGAAGAAGCTGGTCCGCCAGCGGATCATCACCGAGAAGGTCCGCATCGACGGTCGCGGCCTCACCGACATCCGCAGCCTCTCCGCCGAGGTCGGCGTGGTGCCGCGGGCGCACGGCTCGGCCCTGTTCGAGCGCGGCGAGACCCAGATCATGGGCGTGTCCACGCTGAACATGCTGCGGCTGGAGCAGACGATCGACTCGCTCGGTCCGGAGACCAGCAAGCGGTACATGCACCACTACAACTTCCCGCCGTTCTCCACCGGTGAGACCGGTCGGGTCGGCAGCCCGAAGCGCCGCGAGATCGGCCACGGCGCGTTGGCCGAGCGGGCGCTGCTGCCGGTGCTGCCCACGCGCGAGGAGTTCCCCTACGCGCTGCGGCAGGTCTCCGAGGCGCTGGGCTCCAACGGTTCCACCTCGATGGGCTCGGTCTGCGCCTCGACGCTGTCGCTGCTCAACGCCGGTGTGCCGCTGAAGGCGCCGGTCGCGGGCATCGCGATGGGCCTGGTCTCCGACGAGGTCGACGGCAAGACGCACTACGTGGCGCTGACCGACATCCTCGGTGCCGAGGACGCGTTCGGCGACATGGACTTCAAGGTCGCGGGCACCAAGGAGTTCGTGACCGCGCTGCAGCTGGACACCAAGCTGGACGGCATCCCGTCCGAGGTGCTGGCGCAGGCGCTGGGCCAGGCCAAGGACGCCCGGTTCACCATCCTGGAGGTCATGGCCGAGGCCATCGGCACCCCGGACGAGATGAGCCCGCACGCCCCGCGCGTCACCTCCGTGTCCATCCCGGTCGACAAGATCGGCGAGGTCATCGGGCCGAAGGGCAAGATGATCAACTCGATCACCGAGGAGACCGGCGCCGAGATCACCATCGAGGACGACGGCACCATCTACGTCGGTGCCGCCGACGGCCCGTCCGCGGAGGCCGCGATCGACAAGATCAACGCCATCGCGAACCCGCAGCTGCCGAAGGTCGGCGAGCGCTTCCTGGGCACCGTGGTCAAGACCGCGGCGTTCGGCGCGTTCGTCTCGCTGCTGCCGGGCAAGGACGGCCTGGTGCACATCTCCAAGCTGGGTCAGGGCAAGCGCATCGGCAAGGTCGAGGACGTCGTCAACGTCGGCGACAAGCTGCGCGTCGAGATCGCCGACATCGACAACCGCGGCAAGATCAGCCTGATCGTCGTCGACGAGGAGGCCGACAAGGCCCCCGTCGGCGAGCAAGCCGACGTCGAGGCTCCGGCGGAAGCCCCCGCCGAGTGATCTCCTGACGCGATGAGATCGGGTCCGCCCGATCATCGGCAGCGAAGCGGCCCGCCCCGGACAGCACGTCCGGGCCGGGCCGTATCGTGTGGCAGGGCGAACGGCGACGAGACCCGGGGACGATGAAGCAGAACCAGACACGTGCGGGACATCTCCAGCGGCCCGGAACCACCCGGGTGCTGGCGACCAGCGGAGCCGAATCGGTGCGGCGCACCGTGCTGCCCGGCGGCCTGCGAGTGGTGACCGAGGAGATCCCCGGCGTCCGCTCCGCCTCCGTCGGCATCTGGGTCGGCGTCGGTTCGCGCGACGAGACCCGGCCGCAGGCGGGGGCCGCGCACTACCTGGAACACCTGCTGTTCAAGGGCACCGCCCGGCGCACCGCCGTGGACATCGCCCAGGAGATCGACGCGGTGGGCGGCGAGCTCAACGCGTTCACCTCCAAGGAGCACACCTGCTACTACGCGCACGTCCTCGACGAGGACCTGCCGCTGGCCGTGGACATGCTCTGCGACGTCGTGTTCGACGCGGTCAACGCCGCCGCCGACGTCGAAGTGGAACGCAGCGTCGTGCTCGAGGAGATCGCGATGCGCGACGACGACCCCGAAGACCTGCTGCACGAGCTGTTCGCCGAAGCGGTGCTCGGCGACCACCCGCTGGGCCGCTCGGTGCTGGGCACCGAGGAGTCCATCACCGAGATGACCCGCGGCCGGGTGCACGGCTTCTACCGCCGCAGCTACGCGCTGCCGAAGATGGTGATCGCGGTCGCCGGCAACGTGGAGCACGGCAAGGTGCTGCGGCTGCTGCGCAAGGCCGTCGGGGACCGGTTGCAGGGCGAGGACGCGCCCGCGCCGCCGCGCACCGGCCGCACCCGGCTGCCCAAGCAGCAGCCGCTGGTGCTGGAGCACGACGACACCGAACAGGCGCACCTGCTGCTGGGCTGCCGCGCGCTGCACCGGCACGACGACCGCCGGTTCGTGCTCGGCGTGCTCAACGCCGCGCTCGGCGGGGGCATGAGCTCCCGGCTGTTCCAGGAGGTGCGCGAGCAGCGCGGCCTCGCCTACTCCGTCTACTCGGCGGTGACCGCCTACGCCGACGCGGGCACCTTCTCGGTGTACGCGGGCTGCCAGCCGGACCGGCTCGGCGAGGTGACCACCGTGATCCGCGACGTGCTCGAATCGGTCGCCGCCGACGGGCTCAGCGCCGACGAGGTCGCGCGCGGGCGCGGCCAGCTGCGCGGCGGGCTGGTGCTCGGCCTGGAGGACACCGCGTCCCGGATGAGCCGCATCGGCAAGAGCGAGCTGAACTACGGGCGGCACCTCAGCGTCGAGGACACCCTGGCCCGGATCGAGGCGGTCACCGCCGAGGACGTGGCGGAACTCGCCGCGGACCTGCTGCGCCGCCCGCTGACCACGGTCGTCGTCGGGCCGTACGAGAACGTCGAGCAACTGCCGGAATCCGTTCGCCGGCCGGAGCACACCAGAAAGGCGGCACGTTCGTGACTTCCCTGGAAACCCCCGTCGCATCCCCGGTGCGGGTCGGCGTGCTCGGTGCGCGCGGCCGGATGGGCTCCGAGGCGGTGCGCGCCGTCGGCGAGGACCCCGGCACCGAACTGGTCGCCTCGATCAACCGGGAAGACCCGCTGCAGCAGCTCGTCGACTCCGGTGCGCAGGTCGCGGTGGACCTCACCCACCCCGACTCGGTGCTGGCGAACGTGCGGTTCTGCGTGGAGAACGGCATCCACGTCGTCGTCGGCACCAGCGGGCTCGGCACCGCGGAGCTGGAGAACATCGGCTCGCTGCTCGCCGAGCACCCGCAGGTGGGGGTGCTGGTGGCGCCGAACTTCGCGCTGGGCGCGGTGCTGTCGATGAAGTTCGCGGAGGTCGCCGCCCGGTTCTTCGAATCGGTGGAGATCGTCGAGCTGCACCACCCGAAGAAGGCCGACGCCCCGTCCGGGACCGCGGCGCGCACCGCCGAGGTCGTCGCGCGGGCCCGCGAGTCGGCGGAGCTGGACCCGGCACCGGACGCCACCACCAAGGAGCTCGACGGGGCGCGCGGTGCGAAGGTCGACGGCGTCCCGGTGCACTCGATCCGGATGGCCGGGCTCGTCGCCCACCAGGAGGTGCTGTTCGGCACCGAAGGGGAGACGCTGACCATCCGGCACGACTCGTACGACCGGCGCTCGTTCATGCCCGGCGTGCTGCTGGCGGTCCGCGAGGTCGGCGGGCGGGCGGGGCTGACCGTGGGCCTCGAATCCGTGCTGGGGCTGTGAATGTCCGAGGGTGAGCGGCGGCGCGGGCTCGGGCCGCGCACCGCGGCGTTCGTGCTGGGCGCGGTGCTGCTGGTGTACCTGGTGCTGATGGGTGGCCGCGCGATCACGATGATCGTCACGGGCCGCCCGGTGTTCGTGGTGCTCGGGTTGGCGATCTTCGTGCTGCCGGTGCTGGGCGTGCTGCTGGTGGTGGACCAGCTGCGCTTCGGCGCCAGCACCGAGCGGCTCGCGCGGCTGCTGCACGACGAAGGTGCGCTGCCGGACGTCTCGCACCTGCCGCGCCGCCCGTCCGGACGCGTCGAGCGGGCGGCGGCCGACGCCTGGTTCGACGAGAAGCAGGCCGAATTGGAGCGCTCTCCCGGCGATTGGCGGTGCTGGTTCGCCGTGGCGCAGGCCTACGACCTGGCGGGCGACCGGAACCGGGGGCGCAAGGCGATGCGCCGGGCGATCGAGCTGCAGCGCGGGGAAGCGGACGCGGAACGGTAGAGCGTCCGGTCCACCCGCGGTACCTGCTTCCGGGTGATCGTCGCCCGCCGACGTTGAATTCCGCAGGTCCGAACCGCGTGGATCTCACGGTTTGGGCGCTTAGTTGACATCGCGTACAGTTGCGCCGCATGATCTAGCGCATGTCCAGGTTCGCCTCTCTGGTGGTCCGCTTGCACGTGGATTTGCAGCACCAGTCCAGCGCCCTCTGTAGTAGTCGCTGATCGGCCGCCGCGCCCGCGCGAAGAAATCGCGAATGGCGTGTTCTGCGAACGTGCCGACCCAGCAGCAGGCCCGCTGAGCAGCGGTTCCAGTCGTCGCTGGTGGTTCGTGCCCGGCCGGGGCGATAGCCCTCGGGGTTGAAGAATTCCCCCGAAAACCATTCCTCCCCAACCGCGGGCGATGCCGCCTGCCTGACTCCGGTGAATTCCGGAGACCAGGTGTGCCCTGAATCGGTTTCGGTCCGAATTCGGCAAACCGATTTTGGGGACACGTGTGTCCGAATCCACAACCACCCGTCCGAGAAGAAACGGTTGCCGAGACCTTGGTGGAACCGAGATGGAGACCGGAGAGAAGATGAGAACCCCCTCGCGCGCATGGCGGAAAGGACTGACCGGAGCGGCCGCCGCGCTGCTCGCGGTCGGCGCCGTCACGCTGCCCGTCGGTGGCACCGACGCCTACGCCGACGTGCAGGTCACCACGCAGCAGGTGCCCGGAGCCGACGGCAAGAACTACACCGTCACCAACCACGTCGTCAGCAAGACCGCCACGAAGGCCGCCGACGGCAAGCGCAAGGAATGGCTGCTGGTGTGGGCCGGTGACGAGAACATCGCCGACACCGCGGTCAAGGACGTCAAGGGCCTGCCCGGGTCGCTCGGCGACGGCCTCGGCAAGGTGCGGGACGCCCTGCCCGGACCGGACTTCCTCGCCGTCATCGACGCCACCAAGGGCTCCGAGACCTACGGCGAAGTCGTCAACACCGCCACCGTCGGCCCGCTGGTGGAGAACGAGCCGCACCACATGCAGTACGTGTGGCACAAGGGCGACACCATCTTCGCCGGTGCGCTGTTCCTCGGCGCCACCTACGCGTTCGACGTCACGAAGCTGCCGAACCTGGAGCTCAAGGGCGTCAGCCTGCCGACCCAGACCCTCGGCGGATCCGTCCCCGACGCGTACTGGACGCTGTCCGACGGCACCTCCTACGGGACCTACATGGGTGGTCCCGTCGTCCCCGGCCCGTACCGGTACGACGACGGATCCGTGCACGTCGGCAACGGGTTCGCGGGCAGCCCCGGCGAGGTCGTCCGGTTCGACCCGAACGGCAAGGTGCTGTCCCAATCGCCCGCGGCGACCCCGCAGGGCGACAACCCGAAGCTGTGCGACAACCTGCCGCAGCTCGGCAAGCCCACCTGCGCCAACCCGCACGGCATCCAAGCCCGCGAGGACCTGAACACGCTGGTCACCAGTGACTACGCGGAACCGCGCAACATCATCCTCGACCCGGTCAAGCAGCCGTCGCCGTACCTGCGCCGGCCGACCGTGCGCACCTGGGACATCTCCGACCGCAACCACCCCAAGCTGCGGGCCGTGTCCTACCTGCCGGACGGGCCGCGCGCCGACCCGGCCGACCCGCTGCACTCCGAGAGCCGCGCCGTGATGGAGACGACCGTCACCAACCTGCCCGGCCACAAGGGGGCGTTCGCCGAGACCATGCAGGGCGGTGCGGTGTTCTACACGCCGGACATCACCGCACCCGCGCCGCGCTGGACGCAGGTCTTCGACGACGGACAGGCGCTCAAGGCCATCGACCCGGCCAACAACGACGCCCGCGGCGGCAGCTCCAACGGCGGCTGGATCCAGACCAGCCCCGACGACAGGTTCCTGTACCGCGCGGTGCAGGGGCGGCAGAAGGGCGCGCTCGGCCCTGACGACCCCGGCTCCACCGGCGGTGTCTACACCCTCGACATCTCCAAGATCGTCGCGGCCGGGAACGACTTCCAGTGCACCATCGACACCGTCGAGAAGGCCGAGAACGGCGGCGGGCAGGACTGCCCGACGCTGGCCGGCGCGACACCCATCAACCCCGGTCAGCCGGGCGCGGGACCGCACTGGGGCGCCTACGACAACTTCACCGAAGGTGCCGACGGGCGGTACGAGGAGACCAAGCAGCCCAGCAGGCTCGCGGTGTCCAACTACTTCGTCGCCCGCTCCGGGCTCGACGGCGACCACAAGGTCAACATGGTCGACCTCGCGCCCGACGGGAAGGTCAGCGTCGACGAGTCCTTCAAGGACGAGGTGACCGGGGAGACCGGGATCAACTTCAACCGGGAACGCTGGCCGCACGGGCCGTTCGGCAACGCGAAACCGCACTCCGAACTGTTCGTCGTCGCCGACGAAGACCTGAAGTGACCACCGCCGCCGGGCGGATCCCCCCGGACCCGCCCGGCGGCC
>NZ_JAIUJZ010000152.1:0-17416 GCF_020176775.1 Saccharopolyspora sp. 6M | reverse complement strand
GGTGAATGGCCCACCCGCCCAACGAGAACGGACGGATGGGCCATTCACCTGAAGCGGGTCAGCGGGTCCGGCTGCTCAGCACCGTCGTCGCGGCGATCTTCCAGGAGGCGCCGTCCCGCACCAGCGTGTAGCGGGTCCGCTCCTCGACGGTGCGCCCGTCGTTGAACTGGTAGGTGATCGTGGCCTGCGCCGTGTTGGTGCCCTCGGTAGTCACCCCGGAGGCCTGCACTCCGGTGATGGGCTGCCAGAACTCGCGGAACGCGTCGTAGCCGCCCGCGTGGTTCGTCTGGTAGTCGGGGGTGAGCTGCTGCCAGGCCGCGTCGAGGTTCCCGGGCATGGCCGCGTAGTACTCGGAGACGACCTGGTCGGGGGTCTCCGGCTGCTGCGGTGGCTCCGGCGGTGCGGGCTGCTCGGCGGAGGTCGGCTCGTCCGCGGTGCTCGACGGCGCCGGTTCCTGGCCGGACGAGGGCTCGGGGCGCGGCTGCACCTCTTCGGAGGTCGCGGGCGGCGCCGCGGTGCGGTCGCCGCTGAGGTTTCCGGTCAGCAGCGCGGCCGCCACTCCGGCGCCGACGACGAGCAGCGCACCCACCAGGATCAGCCCGTAGCGCCCGCGGTTCCGGGGCTCTTGCGCCGGTTCCGCGACCGGGGCCGGCGCGGGCGCGGGCTTCTCCTCGCGCAGCGGGCGGGTCGGAGTGGGGATCGGGACCGCGGTGAACTCGGCCGGGAGTTCGTCACCCGCGGCGACCGCGGCGAGCGCGCGCTGCGCCTGCTGCATGGTGGGCCGCTGCGCCGGGTCGGCGGCCAGCATCCGCAGCAGCACCGGCCCCAGTTCGCCCGCGTTCTCCGGTGGGTCGAACTCGCCGGAGGCGACCCGGTGCAGCAGCACGATGGAGTTGTCGCCGAGGCCGAACGGTGGCCGGCCTTCCAGCGCCGCGTACAGCGTGGAGCCCAGCGAGTACACGTCGGTGTGGAAGTCGGCCTTGCCGCCCTGCGCCACTTCCGGCGCCAGGTACGCGGGGGTGCCCGCCAGCACGCCGGTGGTGCTCGCGTCGCCGAGCGCGCGGGAGATGCCGAAGTCGGTGATCTTGGTGATGTCGTCGGCGACGAGGATGTTGCCCGGCTTCACGTCGCGGTGCACGATCTTCGCGTCGTGCGCGGCGACCAGCGCGGCGGCGACGTCGGAACCGAGCTTCGCGACCTCCGGGACGGGCAGCGTGCCGCGTTCCGCGAGCACCGCTTCGAGGCTCCGCGAATCCAGGTACTCCATGATGAGGCACGGTCGCCCGTCCTCTTCCACCACGTCGTAGACCGCGATCGCGTGCCGGTGCATCAGCCGCGCGGTGATCCGGCCTTCGCGGATCGCGCGGCGCTTCGCCGTCTGCACGTCCTGGTCGTTCGACGATTGGCGCAGGTGCAGTTCCTTGACCGCGACCATGCGGTTGAGGCGCTCGTCGGAGGCCTTCCACACCACGCCCATCGCGCCACTGCCCAGCCTCGACTCCACCCGGTACCGCCCGGCGACCAGTCGATCCTGAGCGCTCATGACACGACTCCTCCACACCTCCGCGACGATCACTGCCACGATCGACTCTGCCAGGTCCGGAAACGTTCGCGAGCACAGGGGTGGACAAGCGGAATCCGCCGGAACCACTACTCCGCACGGCGCGGAACGGGCGTGCTTTCAGCGGAATCGGACGCGCGGAAGAAGCTCGGCGCGCAGCGGTCCGGAGACGAAGAAGAGCGGTCCGGAGACGGAAAAGGGCACCCCTCCCGGCTGGAAGGGGCGCCCTCGTCGCGTTGCTCTCGGATCAGGCGCGCAGCGCCGCTCCGAAGCGGGATTCGGCGGCCCGCACGGCCACGTCGCGGGCCTCGGTGGCCTCCTCCTGCTTGAGCGTGCGGTCCGCGGCGCGGAACCGCAGCGCCAGCGCGAGGGACTTCTTGCCCTCGGCCAGCTGCTCACCGGAGTACACGTCGAACAGCCGCACGTCCTCCAGCAGCTCACCGCCACCGGAGCGCACCACCTCGACCAGTTCCGCCGCGGGCACCTCCCGGTCCACGACCAGCGCCACGTCCAGCAGCACCGGCGGGTAGGCCGAGATCGACGGCGCCGGACGCGAATCCGGCAGCGGCAGCGCGTCCAGGTCGATCTCCATCGCGCAGGCCCGCTTCGGCAGGCCCAGCTCTTCGACGACCTTGGGGTGCAGCTCACCGGCATGGCCCACCACGGTCTCGCCGACCTTGAGCGCCGCGCAACGGCCCGGGTGCCACGGCGCGAGGTCGCCCGCGGTCACCGTCAGCTCCACCCCGGCGGCGCGCGCCACCGTGCGCGCGGCCTCGACGGCGTCGGCCCAGCCGGCCTCGCGACCCGGGCCCCACCAACCCTGGCGCTCCCGCTTGCCGGCCAGCACGACCGCGGCGTGCACGGGCTGCGCGGGCAGTGCGGCGTCCAGCGCGGCGATCTCCTCGTCCGCGGGGCGCTGCGCCACCCCGACCTCCGGCAGCGCCGGGGGCTGCTCGGCGGGCAGCACGACCTGTCCGATGTGGAACAGCGCCAGGTCGCGGCGACCGCGGGACACGTTGCGCTGCAACGAATCCAACAGCCCCGGCAGCAACGTCGTCGCCAGTTCGGAGCGCTCGGACTCGAGCGCGTTCAGCAGCGACAGCGCGCGGCGGCGCGGGTCGTCCTCGGCGATGCCGAGCTTGCCGAGCTCCTCGTCGCTGGTGAACGGGAACGGCAGCACCTCGACGTGGCCGTCGGCGGCCAGCGCCCGGGACACCGCGCGGCGGCGGCGCTGCTCGGGCGTGAGCCCCCGGCCGGGAGGCGCGGCGGGCAGCACCGACGGGATCGTGTGGTAACCCTCCAGCCGCAGCACCTCCTCCACCAGGTCGGCGGGCTGCTTCAGATCGGGGCGCCACGTCGGCGGGTGCGCGGTGACCAGGCCGACGCCCTCGTCGGAGGTGCCGACCTCGATGCGGCAGCCGATCTGCGACAACCGGCGCGCGGTGACACCGCGTTCGTAGAGCACGCCCGCGATCTTGTCCGGCAGCGCCAGCGGCATCGTCACCGCGGGCGGCGCCAGCGGCGCGCCCACGTCGGTGCGGCCCTGCGCGATGCGGCCCTCGCCGTAGCGCACCAGCAGCTGCGCGGCCAGCTCGGCGGCCACCGGGGCGACCGCCGGGTCCACGGTGCGCTCGAAGCGCTTGCCCGCCTCGCTGGGCAGCTTGTGCCTGCGGATGGTGCGGGCGATGCTCGCCGGGTCCCAGTTCGCCGCTTCCAGCAGCACGTCGTGGGTCTCCGGGCCGATCTCGGTGCTGGCCCCGCCCATCACGCCGGCGAGGCTCACCGGACCGGACTCGTCGCAGATCACGATGTCGTCCGGGTCCAGCTCGCGCCGCACGTCGTCGAGCGTGGTCAGCTCCTCGCCCTCGGCGGCGCGGCGGACCACCACGTCACCGGTGAGCTTCGAGGCGTCCCACGCGTGCAGCGGCTGGCCCAGCTCCAGCATCACGTAGTTCGTGACGTCCACCGACAGCGAGATCGAGCGGATCCCGGCCAGCGCCAGCCTGCGCCGCATCCACCACGGCGTCGGCGCCGTCGGGTCCACGCCGGTCACCCGGCGGAACACGAACCGGGAGCATGCCTGCTCGTCCTCGATGCGGACCGCGCGGGACTCCCGCTCGTCCTCCGGCACCGGCATCGAGGCCGGGTCGCCGAACGGGACCTCCAGCGCGTTGGACAGCTCGCGGGCCAGACCGCGCACCGAGAAGCAGTAGCCGCGGTCCGGCGTGATCGACAGCTCGATCACCGCGTCGTCCAGGCCCACCAGCTCGGTCGCGTCCGCGCCCGGGTCGGCGACACCCGCGGGCAGCACCAGGATGCCGTCGTGGTCCTCGCCGATGCCCAGCTCCTTGGCCGAGCAGATCATGCCGTCGCTGACGCGCCCGTAGGTCTTGCGGGACGCGATCTCGAACCCGCCGGGCAGGATCGTGCCGGGCATGGCCACGACCACGAGATTGCCCTCGGTGAAGTTCGTCGCGCCGCACACGATGCCCTGGGTGAGCCGCTCGCCGTCCTCGTCGTCGCCGACCTCCACCCGGCAGAACCGGATGGGCTTCTTGAAGCCGGTGAGCTCTTCGATCTCGGCCACGCGGCCGACCACCAGCGGGCCGCTCACCTGCGACAGGTGGGCGACCTCCTCGACCTCCAGCCCGATCCGGACGAAGGCCTCCGCCAGCGTGTCGGCGGTGGTGTCCGCGGGCAGCTCCAGGTGCTCGGCCAGCCAGGAAACCGGAATCCGCACTTGCTCAGGTCCTTCTCTCTCGCAGCGGGACGGTGATCAGGAGTCGATGCCGAACGGTTCGGTGAACCGCACATCGCCCTCGGTCATGTCGCGCATGTCGGGAATGCCGTTGCGGAACTGCAGGGTGCGCTCCAGGCCCATGCCGAACGCGAACCCGGTGTGCTTGGTCGGGTCGATGCCGCAGGCGCGCAGCACGTTCGGGTCGACCATGCCGCAGCCGCCCCACTCGACCCAGCCCGCGCCGCCCTTCTTCTGCGGGAACCACACGTCCAGCTCCGCGGAGGGCTCGGTGAACGGGAAGAAGCTCGGGCGCAGCCGCGTCACCGACTCCGGGCCGAACATGGCGCGGGCGAACGCGTCCAGCGTGCCCTTCAGGTGCGCCATCGTCAGGCCCTCGTCCACCGCCAGGCCCTCGACCTGGTGGAACACCGGGGTGTGGGTGGCGTCGAGCTCGTCGGTGCGGAACGTGCGGCCCGGGCACACCAGGTACACCGGCAGCTCGCGGCTCAGCATCGACCGGATCTGCACCGGCGAGGTGTGCGTGCGCAGCACCAGCCCCGAGTCCTCCGGGCCCACGTGGAACGTGTCCTGCATGGTGCGCGCCGGGTGGTCCTTGCCGAAGTTCAACGCGTCGAAGTTGAACCACTCGGCTTCGAGCTCGGGGCCGTCGGCGACCTCCCAGCCCATCGCGACGAACACGTCGCTGACGTGCTCGGTGAGCTGGGTGATCGGGTGCCGGGCGCCCGCGGGGACCCGGCCCGAGGGCAGGGTGACGTCCACGGATTCCTCGCGCAGCACCTTCTCGTCGCGCTCGGCCTGCAGCACGGCGCGGCGCTCGTCGAACGCACCCTGAATCGCCTGCCGGGCCTCGTTGACGCGCTTGCCCGCTTCGGACCGGGCCTTCGGCGGCAGCGCGCCGATCTCCCGGCGGGCCGTCAGCAGCGGCGAACGCTCCCCCAGGTGCGCGGGCTTCGCGGCGGCGAGCTCGTCGAGGTCCGCGGCCTCCTCGAACCCCTTGCGGGCTTCGACGACGGCGCGGTCGAGCGTCTCCGGCGCGAGCGCGGCGACCTCCTTGGGGTCGTACGAGTCGTTGGCTCCAGACATCGTTACTGCATGACTCCCGTCATTCGTCAGGCGACACTTGTCAGGCGTGACAAGCACGGCGTGACCCGCCCGGCATGACCATTTCGTCCGGCCCGCCCACCGGGCTCCCGATGGGCCTGCACCTGCTGGGTGACCTGCGGATGCGTGCCGCAGCCGTTCGAGTCTAAGCGACCCGGTCGAGCGCTTTTCGCGCAGCCGCGTTCCTGGGCGTGTTCACCTGCGCGAGGGTCGACTACCCGCGGTGCCGCTGGGCCCGCGCGGAGGCGTACAGGCAGACCGCGGCGGCGGTGGCCAGGTTCAGGCTCTCCGCACCGCCGTAGATCGGCACCCGCAGCGTCGCGTCCAGTTCGGCGAGGACCTCCGGCGGCAAGCCGTGGGCCTCGCTGCCGAACACCCACGCCGTCGGAGCCGCCAGTTCCCCGGCCACCGACGCCGTGTCCAGGTCGCCCTCGGCGTACCCGTCGGCGCCGACCAGGCGCAGGCCCGCGGCGCGGCAGGCCGCGAGCACCGCCGACGCGTCCCGGTCCCGCGCCACCGGCAGGTGGAACACGCTGCCCGTCGACGCGCGCACCGCCTTGCCGTTGTACGGGTCCACGGTGTCGCCCGCGAACAGCACCGCCCCCGCGCCCGCGGCGTCGGCGACCCGCACCACCGTCCCGGCGTTGCCCGGGTCGGAGATGCCCAGCAGCACCGCCACCAGCGGCGGCCGCTCGGCCAACGCCTCGGCAGGTGTCGTGGTGGGCAGCGCGCACTGCGCGACCAGCCCTTGCGGGGTGACGGTCTCCGACAGCGAAGCCGCGGCCCGGTCGGTCACCACGTGCAGCGGAACGTCGACCTCGGGCAGTTTCGCCGCCTGTTCCTCGGTGGCGAACAGCGCGCGCACCTCGGCCCGTCCCGCGGCGTGCGCGGCGAGCGCCTCGCCGACCGCCTGCGCGCCCTCCGCGAGGAAGGCGTCCGCCCGGTCCCGGCCGGCGCGGCGGGTGAGCTTGCGCGCGACAACGACCCGGGACGATCGCTCCGTCAGCGGAGGTGTCCCGGGCCGTTGCTGCTCGTGCGTGCCCTCGGTGATCAGGCCGCACCTTCCGGCAGGTGCTTCTTGGCGACGTCCACCAGCGCGGCGAAGGCCTGCGGGTCGCGGACCGCGAGGTCCGCCATGATCTTCCGGTCCACCTCGACGTCGGCGGCCTTCAGGCCCTGCACGAAGCGGTTGTAGGAGAGGCCGTTCTGCCGGGTCGCCGCGTTGATGCGGGTGATCCACAGCTTCCGGAACTCACCCTTGCGGGCGCGCCGGTCGCGGTAGGCGTAGACGTTCGAGTGGAGCGTCTGCTCCTTGGCCTTGCGGTACAGCCGGGAGCGCTGGCCGCGGTAACCGCTGGCCTGCTCGAGAATGCTGCGGCGCTTCTTCTGGGCGTTCACTGCCCGCTTGACGCGTGCCACGGGTCCGTCCTGTCGATCTCATCGGGGGCGGCGGACCGCCCTGGGGGGCTGGGAGCGCTGGAGAGCCTGAGCGCCGCGTTGCGCGGCGCCGGGCTCAGCGGCCCAGGAGCTTGTTGATGCGCTTGACGTCGTTCTTGGCGACGGCCTCGGTGCCCTCCAGGCGACGGGTCACCCGGCTGGACTTCTTCTCCAGGATGTGGCGACGGCCCGCCTGCTCGCGGCGGAGCTTGCCACTGCCGGTGACCCGGAAGCGCTTCGCGGTCCCGCTGTGGGTCTTGTTCTTCGGCATCTCTCAATCCTTCTCATACGGGGTCCGCCGCGGAGCGGACTCCACGGCGGACCTGATCGGCCCTTGCACCCGACCGGCGCCGGCAACCGACCAGGCATCGGCGGGGCCCCGGCTCGATCGGCCGGGGCGGCACCCGATGCGTCCGGTGGCCTTACGCGGTCGCCTTCGGCTTGGTCTTGTTCGTCTTGTGCGGCGCCAGGACCATGATCATGTTCCGGCCGTCCTGCTTCGGGTTGGCCTCGATGAACCCCAGTTCGGCGACGTCGTCGGCCAGCCGCTGCAACAGACGAAAGCCCAGCTCGGGACGCGACTGCTCACGACCGCGGAACATGATCGTCACCTTGACCTTGTGACCCTGGCCGAGGAAGCGGGTGACGTGACCCTTCTTCGTCTCGTAGTCGTGCGGGTCGATCTTCGGCCGGAGCTTCTGCTCCTTGATGACGGTCTGCTGCTGGTTGCGGCGCGATTCGCGAGCCTTCTGCGCACTCTCGTACTTGAACTTGCCGTAGTCCATGAGCTTGCAGACCGGCGGGCGCGCCTGCGGGGCGACCTCGACAAGGTCCAGATCCGCTTCCTGCGCCAGGCGGAGCGCGTCCTCGATGCGGACGATGCCGACCTGTTCGCCGTTCGGTCCGACCAAGCGGACTTCGGGCACGCGGATGCGGTCGTTGATGCGCGTCTCCGTGCTGATGGGGCCTCCTCGGTTCGATGCTTCGGTCGTTCTGCAGCCTCGGCGCGTGAAGCTCGCCCCTGGACGTGCAGTAGTCCCGCGGGAATTCCGGATGCACCGGAACCGCGAGACCCTACTCCTACCGATCGAACCGGTACCGCAATACCGCTCGCACCACCGGCGTACCGCCGGTGGGACCGGACCCGGCGGCCTGAGAGTCGGCTGCACGGGTGGGAGCGGGGCTCCACTTTGCCGCCCCCGACTGCGCGGGGGCTGGTCGCTCATGTCAGGGTACCAGTCGTGAACGAAGCGCAGCCGACCCCGCCCCCCGAAAGCACTCCGGAGCAGGGCTCGGGATCGAGCTCGCCCGCCGAGGCGGACTTCGGCACCAACGTCCGCGAGCTCGTGGATGTTCCCAGCGTCGAGGTCATCAGCCGTGCCGCGGTGATGCTGATGTCCTCCGCCGCCGAGAAGCTCGGCCTGGGCGACGAGGACCCGGATACCGCGCCGAGCCGCGACCTGGACGAGGCGCGGCGGCTGATCACCGCGCTGGCCGGCCTGGTCACCGCCTCCGTCGAGTACCTGGGCCTGCACGCCGCGCCGATCCGGGACGGCCTGCAGAGCCTGCAGCGCGCGTTCCGCGAGGCCAGCGCCGTGCCCGACGCGCCCGGCCAGGGGCCCGGCGAGAAGTACACCGGCCCGGTGCACTGACCTCGGTCAGCTCCCCCCGTAGTAGGGGTGGGTGAGCCGGTCCCGGTCGTCGACCAGGCCGCGCACCTGCTCCTTGGTGTGCCCGGTGACCGCGTCCCGGACCGCCTCGCCGACGGCCTCCCGCGCGGAGTAGCGGACCGCGGTCTCGTCGTCGGCGTCGTGGTCCAGCCACAGCGAGACGAACACCATCGTCTCCTGGTCGGGTTCCAGCAGGCCTTCGGCCACCGAGTCGAGCACGCCCTGCGCGGTGCCGACCTGGCAGGCGCCGAGGATCAGCGCCGCGGTCCGGCCGGAGGCGGCCACCTCGTGCCCGACGAGCAGCGTCGGCGGTTGCACGGCCACGCAGGCGTGCGGCGCGTCGCCGACCGAGACCAGGATCGGCGCGAGCCGCTCGGTGGGGACCGTGAGCGTGGTGAGCAATCCGGCGGCGGTGGTGCCACCGCGGCGGGCCAGCACCACGATCACCCGGCAGCCGTTGGGTTTCCGCCCGCCCCAGCCCTGCGCGAGCCGGCCGTCCAGGTCGCCGAACGTGGTCATGCACGCCCTCCTTGACCAACCGCGCCGGCCAGGGCCGGACGGACCGGGTGACTGATCGACACCCTCCGAGCACCGCACCCGGTTGTCAAGGCCGGGTGCGGTGAGCGGTCGTCCGGCCGCGACCGGCTTCCGGGAGGCCCGCGCGGCCTTCAGCGCGGCTGGTCCCCGGAACGGAGCAACCCGCCCGGTCAGTCCCCGAGGACGGCGAGGGCGTCGATCTCGACGAGCAGTCCCGCGGGCAGGCCGACGTAGACCGTGGTGCGGGCCGGGTAGGGCTCGCCGACGACGCGGGCGTAGGTCTCGTTCATCTCGGCGAACTGGGAGACGTCGGTCAGGTAGACGCGCAGCATGATCACGTCCTCCAGGCCGGCGCCCGCGGCCTCCAGCACGGCGATGACGTTGCGCAGTGCGCGCTCGGTCTGCTCCGGCACGCCACCGGCGACGATCTCCCCGGTGGCCGGGTCGACCGGGGTCTGCCCGGAGACCTGCACGATGCCGCCCTTGCGCACGCCCGGGGACAGCGGGATGTGCGGCGGCGGGGTGGGTGCGGCGTCGCTGGTGATGATCTGCCTGGGCATGGTTCCTCCTGCGCTCGGGCGGTCTGGCGGGCGGCGCGGAATTCGTCTGGACCACCGCGCCTCCGGTGGGCCTATCATCTCCCGATCACTTCGCGCTCGTCGCACTGGAGGCGCTTTGTCCCCGACCACTCCCGGCATCGACGACCAGGCCGTGTCCGCCCTGCGGCAGGACGTGCTCGACTGGCGGTACAAGGGCCTGCCGAGCGGGGCGTCCGGCAGCACCGCGGCGGAGTTCCTGGCGACCCGGCCGACGCTGTCCGGCTCGGGGTTCACCGGCCCGGTGCTGGTGCTGGACGAGCCCGCGCTGGAGCACAACCTCTCGACGATGGCCCGGTGGTGCCAGCGGCACGGGGTGCTGCTCGCCCCGCACGGGAAGACGACGATGGCGCCGCGGCTGTTCCAGCGCCAGCTCCAGCACGGCGCCTGGGGCATCACCGCGGCGAACGTCGCGCAGCTGCGGGTGTACCGGGCGTTCGGGGTGCGGCGGGTGCTGCTGGCGAACCAGCTGCTGGACCCGGACGGGCTGCGGTGGCTGAGCGGCGAGCTGGACCGGGACCCGGAGTTCGAGTTCAGCTGCTGGGCCGATTCGGTGGCCGGGGTGGAGCTGATGGCGGCCTCCTGGACCGGTGAGCGTCCGCTGGACGTGCTGGTCGAGCTCGGCTGGGAAGGCGCCCGGACCGGGGTGCGGTCGGTCGAGCGGGGCGTCGAGGTGGCGCGGGCCGTCGCGGCGAGCCCGCGGCTGCGGCTGGCCGGGGTCGCCGGCTACGAGGGCGCCGCCGCGCACGGCACCGGGGACGACGCCCTGGCCACCGTGGACGACTACCTGGCCCGGCTGCGGGAGCTCGTCGACGAGGTCGAGCGCGCCGGGCTGTTCGAGACCGCGGAGATCATCGTCTCCGGCGGCGGCAGCGCCTACTTCGACCAGGTCGCCGAATCCCTCGCGGCGCCGTGGCCCACCAGCGCCCGGGTGCTGCCGGTCCTGCGCAGCGGCGCCTACCTGACGCACGACGACGGGCTGTACCGCCGCAACTCCCCCTTCGGCCGGGCGCACCGGCTCGCCGGGGACGAGTCGCCGTTCCGGCCCGCGATGCGGGTCTGGGCGCAGGTCACCTCCCGGCCCGAGCCCGGGCTGGCGCTGGCCACGCTGGGCCGCCGGGACGTGTCGTTCGACCAGGACCTGCCCGAACCGCAGGTGGTGCGCGGCGCGGACGGGGTCGTGCGGGAGCTGACCGGGTGCGCGGTCACCTCGCTCGCCGACCAGCACGCGTTCCTGCGCGTCCCCGAGGACGGGCCGCGGATCGGCGACTGGGTGGGGTTCGGGTTGTCGCACCCGTGCACGGTCTTCGACAAGTGGCGGTTGATCCCGGTCGTGGACGGGGACAGCGTGGTCGATCTGGTGCACACCTTCTTCTGAACCTGCGGAGGTCGGGATGGACGGGGTCTTCGAGGGCGCGACGGTCGTCGACGGCAGCGGGGCGCCCCGCTACCGCGCCGACGTGGCGGTGGCGGGCGAGCGGATCACCGAGATCACCGCTCCCGGGACGCTCGGCGGGCGGGAGGTCGTCGACGCGGACGGGCTGGTGCTCGCGCCGGGCTTCATCGACATGCACTCGCACTCCGACCTGCAGATCCTCGCCGAACCGGACCACCTGGCGAAGGTCTCGCAAGGGGTCACGCTGGAAGTGCTCGGCCAGGACGGGTTGTCCTACGCGCCGGTCGACGACGCGACGCTGGCCGCGGTGCGCGCCCAGATCGCCGGGTGGAACGATGATCCGCCCGGGTTCGACTGGAACTGGCGCGGCGTGGGCGAGTACCTGGACCGGCTCGACGCCGGGATCGCCGTCAACGCCGCCTACCTGGTGCCGCACGGGACGCTGCGGATGCTGTGCGTCGGCCACGACGACCGGCCCGCCACCGGGGCCGAGCTGGACCGGATGCGGCGGGTGCTGGCGGAGTCGCTGGACGAGGGCGCGGTGGGGATGTCCTCCGGGCTGACCTACACGCCGGGCATGTACGCCTCGGAGGCCGAGCTCACCGAGCTGTGCCGGGTGGTCGCCGCGCACGGCGGGTTCCACAGCCCGCACCACCGCAGCTACGGGGCGGGCGCGCTCACCGCCTACGCGGAGATGATCGAGGTGAGCCGGGCGTCCGGCTGCCCGCTGCACCTGGCGCACGCGACGATGAACTTCGAGGTCAACCGGGGGCGGGCCGGGGACCTGCTGGGGCTGGTGGATTCGGCGCTGCACGCGGGCGCGGACATCACGCTGGACAGCTACCCGTACCTGCCGGGCGCGACCTCGCTGCACGCGCTGCTGCCGAGCTGGGTCGCCGAAGGCGGGGTGGAGGCCACGCTGGAGCGGCTGCGCGACCCCGAGCTGCGGGTGCGGATCCGGCACGACATGGAGGTCAGCGGCTCCGACGGCTGCCACGGGGTGCCGATCGACTGGTCCGCCATCGAGATCAACGGGGTGCGCGACGCCGAGCGCAACGGGCACCTGGTCGGGCTCAGCATCGCCGAATCGGCGCGGCGGACCGGCACGACGCCCGCCGAGGTGTTCTTCGAGGTGCTGCTCTCGGAGCGGCTCGGCACCTCCTGCCTGATGCACGTGGGGCACGAGGAGAACGTCCGCGCGATCATGCGCCACCCCGCGCACACCGGCGGCAGCGACGGGCTGCTCGTCGGCGACCGGCCGCACCCGCGCGCGTGGGGGACGTTCCCGCGCTACCTGGGGCACTACGTGCGGGAACTGGGCGTGCTGAGCCTGGAGGAGTGCGTCCGGCACCTCACCTCGCGTCCCGCCGACCGGCTCCGGCTGCCGGACCGCGGCCGCGTCCGGGAAGGCGCGATCGCCGACCTGGTGCTGTTCGACCCGGACACCATCGCCGACACCGCCACCTTCGACCGGCCGCGCAGCACCGCGACGGGCGTGCACCGGGTGCTGGTCAACGGGGTGCCGGTCCTCGACTCCGGGCGGCGCACCGGCGCGCTGCCCGGCCGTGCGGTGCGCCGCACACCTTGACACCACAAGGGAGTCCACTGTGGATGGTTTAGTGCACTGGTTGCAGCACGACACCGCGGGTCTGCTCACGTTGTGCGCGGCGGGGATCGCCGCCCTGCTGCTGATGATCATCCGGTTCCGGGTGGAACCGTTCATCGCCCTGATCATCACCGGGCTGCTGCTGGCGCTCGTCGCCGGAGTGCCCGTCACCGACCTCGTCGGTTCCGCGCAGAAGAGCAGCGAATCCCTGCTGGAGAGCGGTTTCGGCAGCATCCTCGGGCACATCACCGCCATCGTCGGGCTCGGCGCCGTCCTCGGTGCCGTGCTGGAGGCCTCCGGTGGCGCGCAGCTGCTCACCCGCAGGCTGCTGGCCGCGTTCGGGGAGAACCGGGCGCCGCTGGCGATGGGGTTGTCCGGGCTGCTGTTCGGCATCCCGGTGTTCTTCGACATCGGCATCTTCGTGCTCGCGCCGCTCGTCTACAGCGCGGCGCGCCAAGGCGGGCGGTCGATCCTGCTGTACTGCCTGCCGCTGGTCGCCGGCCTGTCCATGACGCACGCGTTCCTGCCGCCGCACCCCGGGCCGGTGGTGGCCGCCGGGCTGCTCGGCGTAGACCTCGGCTGGGTCATCCTGATGGGGCTGGCGTGCGGGATCCCCGCGTTCGTCGTCTCCGGTGTGCTGTTCCCCGCCTGGATCGGCAAGCGGCTGCACGTGGACGTGCCGGACACCGCGCCGCCCGCGGAACTCGGCTCCGCTCCCGGCGACGAGCCGAAGCTCGGCGTGGTCGCGCTCGTCATCGGGTTGCCGATGCTGCTGATCCTCGGCGGGACGTTCGCCAGCATCACGCTGCCGCCCGGGGCGGCGCTGGACGTGCTGACGTTCCTGGGCAACCCGGTGGTGGCGCTGACCATCGCGGTGCTGATCGCGTTCTGGCTGCTGGGCACCAAGCGCGGGCTGACCGGGCCGGACCTGGCGACGCTGACCTCGACCGCGCTGCGGCCGCTGGGCATGATCCTGCTGGTCGTCGGCGCGGGCGGGTTCTTCGGCAAGGTGCTCGCCGAGACCGGTGTCGGCGAAGCGCTCGCCGGCACCCTGGAGGCGTCCGGGCTGCCGCTGATCGCCTCGGCGTACGTGATCAGCTCCGGGCTGCGGATCGCGCAGGGCTCGGCGACCGTGGCGATCGTGACCACCGGCGGGATCGTGGCGCCGCTGGTGGCCGGGCTCGGGTACTCGCAGCCGCAGCTGGCGCTGATCGCCGTGGCCATCGCCGCCGGTTCGATCATCGCCTCGCACGTCAACGACGCGGGGTTCTGGATCATCTCCCGGTACTTCGGGATCTCGACGAAGGACACGCTCAAGACCTGGACGGTGCTGGAAACGATCCTGTCCGTCACCGGGTTCGCGATGGCGGTGTTGCTGAGCCTGGTCGTGTAGCCGGTGTCGATCGGTGGCGGCCCGGGTATCCCGGCCCCCCCACCTCGATGCTTCCCGCCGGGTAGCAGCAGACCTTGCGGGTGCGTACCCCTCGGCGGATAGCTTCGGCGGCGACCGGACATGACGGGAAAGGGACCATGAGCGACAAGACCATGCGCGCCATCAGCCAGGACCGGTTCGGCGGACCGGAAGTGCTGCACGAGACCACCGCGCCCCGCCCCGCGCCGCTGCCCACCGAGGTGCTGGTGCGCGTCGTGTCCGCCGGGGTCAACCCGGTGGACTGGAAGACCCGCGAGGGCGGCGGGATGGCCGGAGTTCTCGGCGAACCGCCGTTCGTGCTCGGCTGGGACGTCTCCGGCATCGTCGAGGAGATCGGCTTCGGCGTGCACACGCTGGAGGTCGGCGACGAGGTCTACGGCATGCCGTGGTTCCCACGCCGGGCCGGGGCCTACGCCGAGTACGTGACCGCGCCCGCGCGGCAGTTCACCCGCAAGCCGGTGGGCCTGGACCACGACCACTCGGCCGGGGTGCCGCTGGCCGCGCTCACGGCCTGGCAGAGCCTCGTGGACCTGGCCGGGGTCACCCGCGGGCAGCGGGTGCTGGTGCACGCCGCGTCCGGCGGGGTCGGGCACTTCGCCGTGCAGTTCGCCGCGCACGCGGGCGCGCACGTGATCGGCACGGCGAGCGCCGCCAAGCAGGACTGGGTGCGGGAGCTCGGCGCCGCCGAGGTGATCGACTACCGCGCCGCGCGGTTCGAGGAGGAGACCGGCGAGATCGACGTGGTGCTGGACCTCGTCGGCGACGGGATCGACCGGACCAGCACCCGCTCGCTGGACGTGCTCAAGCCGGGCGGGCTGCTGATCGCGGTGCCGTCCGGGGTGGCGCCGGAGCTGCTCGACCTCGCCCGGGAGCGCGGGGTGCGCGCCACCGGCTACCTGGTGGAACCGGACGGGCCCGCGCTGAGCACCATCGCCGGGCTCATCGACGACGGAACGGTGCGCACCCGGATCGACGAGGTGCTGCCGCTGGCCGAGGCCGCCGAGGCGCACCGCCGCGGCGAGCAGGGGCACGTGCACGGCAAGCAGGTGCTGCGCGTCGAGTCCTGAGGTGCCCCCGGGAGGACAGCGCAGCGAGGAAATCACTGACTGCCGGTCTTTGAACCCCGCCCGGCAGGTCGTGTCAGTTTCTTGTCAGCGGCGGAGCCGCTGAGCTGCCGACCACGTATGCAACCAGACCACCCGCGGGTTCTCAGCGGTTCCCTCGCGAGGACAGCGATTTCGCTGTGTACGGGCTTGGTACATGAGAAATCGATCCCGCAGCGAGGGAACCGCTGAGGTTCCGCTACCCGAGTGCTCCGCACGCCGAGTTGAAAGGCCCGGGGACGATTGGGCCATTGTGGTCTAGTCCATTGTCGAGGCATGGGGTGAGATGGGCGCCGATGCACCCGATCGAGGAGAGCACCGTGCCCGGACCCGACCAGTCCCCGAAGACGCACACCCCGAACGCGCACACCTCGAATGCGCTGCGCCGCCGCGGCTTCCTGGGCTTGCTCGCCGGGGCGAGCGCGCTGCCGCTGCTGCCCGCCGCCGCCTCCGCCGGTGCCCGCGCGACGTCCGAGCCGGCCACCACCACCGCTTACATCGGCAGCATGAGCTCCACCGGCGGCCGCGGCTTCGAGGTCGCCGCCTTCGACACCGCCACCGGAAAGCTCACCGCCACCACCGCGGTCGAGGGCGTGCCGGACGCCTCGTTCTTCGCCACCTCCGCCGACGGCCGCGTCCTCTACACCACCAACGAGCTGGAGCAGGGCTCGGTCACCGCGCTCGACATCACCGACCCGGCCGCGCCCGCCGTGCTCGGCAGCACCCCCACCGGCGGCGCCGGGCCGACGCACCTCGCCGTGCACCCGGCGGGGCACCTGCTCGCGGCGAACTACACCGACGGCACCGTCTCGGTGCACCCGCTCGACGCGGACGGGCGCATCGGCGACGCCACCGACCTGGTGCGCCACGACGCCGCCGAACCGCACGCCCACCAGGTGCTCGTCGCGCCGGACGACGAGCTGGTGGTCGCCGTGGACCTCGGTGCGGACGCGGTGTTCGTGTACGCGCTGGAGAGCGGGAAGCTCGCGCAGCGGCAACGCCTCGACCTGCCCACCGGGACCGGGCCGCGCCACCTCGCCTGGCACCCGGACGGGAACCGCGCCTACCTGCTCGCCGAGCTCGCCTCGACGATCACGGTGCTCGACTGGGACGGCGCCGCCTTCACCGCCGGGCAGGTCATCGGCACCCGCGACGACGGCGCGGCCGGGGAGAACTTCCCCGCCGAGATCGCCGTCACCGGCGACGGCGCGCACGTGTACGCCTCCAACCGGGGCGACGACGCGATCGCCGTGTTCGCGGTGCGGGAGGACGGGCTGGAGCGCGTCGGCAGCACACCCACCGGCGGGCAGTGGCCGCGGCACTTCGCGTTCGCCCCCGACGGTGCGGCGCTGCACGTGGTGAACCAGCACTCCGGCACCATCACCCGGCTACCCCGCGACCCCGGGACCGGCCTGCTCTCCCCCGCCGAGGAGTCCGGCGCCTTCGCCTCGGCGGTGGTGCTCGCGTTCGCGCCCTGACCGGTCGGCGGACGCCGGATCGGGCCAGGGGCGCGGCCGAACGAGCGAAGCCGCGCGGACTGAGTGGCGAGAACCCGCATCCGCGCGGCGCACACCTCCCCCCGGACAGGTGAGATCGCTACTCTGAGTGGTTCGCTTCGGCGGCATCGAGGGGGTTCGCGATGAGCGAGAACAGCACCATCCCGGTCAAGGAGTTGCGCTCGGTCATCGGGTCGCGGTGGCGGCGCCCCCGCCTGCTCACCGCGGTCGGCGACCAGCCGATCTTCCACCTGGTCCGGCCGGCCCGGCCGCACGACCTGACCACCCAGCTCGGCGGTCACCTCGGCAGCGGGGTGCCGCACGTGCTGATCAGCGCGGACCAGCCGCTGCCGGAGAACGACCTGGACCGCTCGGTGCTGATGCGGGAACAGCTCCTGGACAAGGTCGCGCTCGGCCTCGGCGGGCACGACTCGCGGCGTTGGCAGGGGCGGATCCGCTTCCACCGCTACGCCCTGGCGAGTTACCTGCTGCAGCACAAGCTGGAACCGCCCGAGCCGGACGAGGTGCCGAACCGGCAGGCCCGCGACCTGCTGCGGACCTACGCGCGCAGCAGGCTGCTCCGGCTCAAGAGCCGCAGCGCGGAGCCCGACGGAGCGGGTTCGGGGGGGGGGGGGGGGGGCGGGGCCGCGCCGCCGCCCCGGCCCCCCCCCCCCCCCCCCCCCCCCGGGGGGGGGGGGGGGCGGGGGGGGGCGCGAGGCT
>NZ_JAIUJZ010000151.1:8640-10978 GCF_020176775.1 Saccharopolyspora sp. 6M | reverse complement strand
GCCCCCCCCGGCGGGGCCCCCCCGGGGGGGCCCCCCCCGGGGCCCGGGGGGGGGCGCGGGGGGACCCCCCCCGGGGGGCCCCCCCCGGGGGGGGGGGGGGGGGCCCCGGGGCCCCCCCCCGGGGCCCCCCCCCTCGCCCTGCCCTGGTACCTGGCGTTGCCGTCGCTGGTGCTGTTCTACCTCCTGCCGCCCGTGATCCAGCGCGGTGTGGTGTTGCGCAGGCCCGCGCGGTGGTTCCTGCGCCAGCACTACCTCTCGCCGCGCGAATCGGCGGACTTCGCGAGCTTCGCGCAACGGCTGCTGACCACCCCGTCGGTGCACGAGAACGCCCTCCAGGTGCGCAAGTTCCTGGTGCACGCGCTGCTGGAAGACCTCGCCGACGCCTACGCGCGCCGGGTGTGGCGGTGGCGCTGGATGCGGCGCGACAACTACCCGGTGTTGCTCCTGCAGGGCGTCACACCAGGCACCACCGGAGAACTGCTGATCCGGCTGATCAACGACGTGCGCAACGAGACCGGCGCTTGGGACCCGCTGCTGGTCGTGGCCAGCGGGACCGAGGAACTGCCGCACGACGACCCACCGGCCGAACCGCTCACGGTGCAGGGCTGGCAGCACCGGCTGCAGGAGGCCAGGCGCAAGCGCTCCCCCACCGCCTGGTACCTGCCGATCCGGGTGGAGGACCCACCGACCGATGTGGAACCGCGCCCCGCGTTCCCGCGCGGCCAGTTCCCGATCCGGACCACCCGCGCCCGGATCCTCCGCTTCGTGCCCGTGGCGATCGCGGGTGTCGTGGTGCTCGGAGCCGGAACCTGGTACCTGCACGAGTGGAACGCGCACTGCCGCACCCTGCTGCCGTGGACGGAGCCCGGCCTCAGCCGGATCGACCCGGACGGATTCGGCGGCGCGCGGGGGGAGTGCGTGGGCGTGTCGGCCGGATACATGTTCTCCCCGCCGGAGAGCGCGGACGACAAGACCCGCGAGGAACTGCTCGGATTGCAGGCCAGGGTCCGCGAACTCAACGCCGCGGCCGAGGAACGGCACCGCAACGAGCCCGAGCTCCCCTACCCGACCATCGTCTACTTCAGCGTCCTGACCACCTCGAATTCCGATTCGACGACGCTGGCGGCAGCGTTGGAGGAACTGCGCGGAGTCGTCGACGCCCAGAACCGGTCGCGCCTGGCCCGGCTCCCGATGCGGGTCGTCATCGCCAACGGTGGCGAGGAGATGCGCCACGGCCCCGAGGTCGCGGGGCGGATCGGAGAGCTCGCCCGCGCCGCCGAAGCGGAGAACATCGCCGCGCGGGGCGAATCGAACCGGTCCGGGACGGCCCGGGAGGCGACATCACCCGTCGTCGGCGTCGTCGGTCTCGGCGGCAGCCGGCAGACCACCAAGGAAGCGATCTCCGTGCTCGGCAGGCACGGGCTGCCGAGCATCGGGATCACCACCTCCGAGGACCACATGTGGAAGTCGAGCAAGCTCTACTTCCAGATCGCGCCACCGAACCGCGACCAGGCCCGGGTCGTCGGTGAATACCTCCAGCACCACGTCGAGGCACGTCCGCGCCGGGTGATCATCTTCAAGGATCCCGGCGACGACTACAGCGTGAACCTCGCCGAGGACCTGCACCACGAGCTCACCGCGAACCGCGGCATCGCCGCCGACACGACCGACGATCTGGCGGAACTGGAATTCGCGTGCGGACGGGACTCGGTGGTGTTCTTCGCGGGCCGCTCCGAACAGCTCAACGAACTGCTGACCCGGGACAGGTGCGACCCCGGCAACCCCGCGCGGCTGATCGCGGGCGACGACGTCACCAAGTACGTGCTCAACAGACGGGTGTCCAACCCCGATGCTCCCCGCCCGCAGCTCGACTACGTGTCGTTCAACAAGCTCCCGCACGCGGAACGTGCGGACGACGACGCAGACCAGGGACGTTCCGCGCTGGCCCGGGACGCGATAGACCTCCTGAGCACCGCCATCAACCAGTTCAAGGACGATCCGCTGCCGCTGACCGGGATCACCACGTGGAACGAGCTGTCGCACATCGGGGGCATGTCGCGCGCGACCACCGGCGCGATCGTGTACGACCCCACCGGGTCCGATCCGTCGAAGCGCCAGGTGCCGGTGAACAAGGCGATCACGATCGAGCACATCGACTCCGCCGGGCGGAGCAGGACGCTGCTGGTGTGCGGTGACCACCAGGCCAACGACAACAGGCCCGCCGGGTGCACCTGGCTCGGCGGCTGAGGTCCGTGCCCCCCCCGGGCGGGGGGGGGGGGGGGGGGGGCGGCCCCCCCCCCCGCCGGGGGGGGGGGGGGGCCGGGCCCGGGGGGGGGGG
>NZ_JAIUJZ010000151.1:0-8631 GCF_020176775.1 Saccharopolyspora sp. 6M | reverse complement strand
GTTCCGGGCCGCCCCAGCGGGCGGGGCAGTCCCCCCCCGGCCCCCCCGCGCCCCCCCGGGGGGGGCGGCGGGGGGGGCGCCCCCGGGCCGCCGCCCGGCCGGCCCCGCGCCCCCCCCCCGGGTCCGCTCACCCCTCCGCGAGGATCGGGGCCAGGAAGCGGCCCGTGTAGCTCTCCTCGACTTCGGCGACTTGCTCCGGAGTCCCCTGGGCGACGAGGGTGCCGCCGCCGGAACCGCCCTCGGGGCCGAGGTCGAGCAGCCAGTCGGAGGCCTTGATGACGTCCAGGTTGTGCTCGATGACGATCACCGTGTTGCCCTTGTCCACCAGGCCGTTGACCACGCCGAGCAGCTTGCGGATGTCCTCGAAGTGCAGGCCCGTCGTCGGCTCGTCGAGGATGTAGACGGTCTGGCCGGTGGAGCGCTTCTGCAGCTCGCTGGCCAGCTTCACCCGCTGCGCCTCGCCGCCGGACAGGGTCGGCGCCGGCTGGCCGAGCCGCACGTAGCCGAGCCCGACGTCCACCAGGGTGCTCAGGTAGCGGTGGATCGACTTGATCGGCTCGAAGAACTCGGCGGCCTGCTCGATCGGCAGGTCCAGCACCTCGGCGATCGACTTGCCCTTGTAGTGCACTTCCAGGGTCTCGCGGTTGTAGCGGGCGCCCTTGCACACCTCGCACGGCACGTACACGTCCGGCAGGAAGTTCATCTCGATCTTCAGCGTGCCGTCGCCCGCGCACGCCTCGCAGCGCCCGCCCTTGACGTTGAACGAGAACCGGCCCGGCTGGTAGCCGCGGACCTTCGCCTCGGTGGTCTCGGCGAACAGCTTGCGGATGCGGTCGAACACGCCGGTGTAGGTGGCCGGGTTGGACCGCGGGGTGCGGCCGATCGCGGACTGGTCGACCTGCACGAGCTTGTCCACCAGGTCCACGCCCTTGATCCGGGTGTGCCTGCCCGGCACCTGCCGCGCGCCGTTGAGCTTGTTCGCCAGCACCGAGGCGAGGATGTCGTTGACCAGCGTGGACTTCCCGGAACCGGACACGCCGGTGACCGAGACCAGGCAGCCCAGCGGGAACGACACGTCGATCTTGCGGAGGTTGTGCTCGCGGGCGCCGACCACGGTCAGCTGCCGCTTCGGGTCACGCTTGCGCCGCGCCGCGGGCATCGGGATGGCCTTGCGCCGGGCCAGGTAGTCGCCGGTGAGGGAGGACTCGTTGTCCAGCAGCTCCTTGTACGGGCCGCTGTGCACGACCTTCCCGCCGTGCTCGCCCGCGCCCGGACCGATGTCGACCACCCAGTCGGCGCTGCGCACGGTGTCCTCGTCGTGCTCGACGACGATGAGCGTGTTGCCCAGGTCCCGCAGCCTGCTCAGCGTCTCCAGCAGCCGGTGGTTGTCCCGCTGGTGCAGGCCGATCGACGGCTCGTCCAGCACGTACAGCACGCCGACCAGGCCGGAACCGATCTGGGTGGCCAGCCGGATGCGCTGCGCCTCACCACCGGAGAGGGTGCCCGCCGCGCGGGACAGCGACAGGTAGTCCAAGCCCACGTCGAGCAGGAACCCGAGCCGGGCCTGCACCTCCTTGAGCACCCGGCCCGCGATCATCTCCTCGCGGTGGCCCAGCACCAGCGAGTTCAGGAACGACGCGCACTCGCGCACGCTCAGCGCGCTGACCTCGGCGATGGACAGCTCGCCGTGCGCCGGGTTCTCCATGGTGACCGCGAGGATCTCCGGCTTCAGCCGGGTCCCGTCGCACGCGGGGCACGGCACGTCCCGCATGTAGCCCTCGTACTTCTCGCGGGCGTAGTCCGACTCGGTCTGCTCCAGGCGCCGCTCCAGGAACGGGATGACGCCCTCGTAGGAGGCGTAGTACGAGCGCTGCCGCCCGTAGCGGTTCTTGTACCGCACGTGCACCTGGTCGTCGGTGCCGTGCAGCACCGCCTTCTTCACCTTGGTGGGCAACCGGTTCCACGGGGTGTCCATCCGGAACCCGACCGATTCGGACAGCGAGGTGAGCAGCCGGGTGAAGTACTCGGCGGTGTGCCCGCCGGCCCACGGCGCGATGGCGCCCTCGCCGAGGGACAGCTCCTCGTCGGGCACCACGAGCTCCGGGTCGACCTCCTTGCGGATGCCGAGACCGGCGCACTCGGTGCAGGCGCCGTACGGGGAGTTGAACGAGAACGAGCGCGGCTCCAGCTCGTCCACGCCCAGCGGGTGGCCGTTCGGGCAGGCCAGGTTCTCGGAGAACTTCCGCTCCCGCTCCGGGGAGTCCTCGTCGACGTCGACGAACTCCAGCAGCACCAGCCCGTCGGCGAGCCGCAGCGCGGTCTCCACCGAGTCGGTGAGCCGCTGCTTCGCGTTCGCCTTGACGGTGAGCCGGTCGACCACGACGGCGATGTCGTGCTTCTCCTGCTTCTTCAGCTTCGGCGGGGACTCCAGCTGGTACACCTCGCCGTCCACCCTCGCCCGGGCGTAGCCCTGCGACTGCAGCTGCTCGAAGAGGTCGACGTACTCGCCCTTGCGGCCGCGGATGACCGGCGCCAGCACCTGGAACTTGGTGCGCTCCGGCATCGCCAGCACCTGGTCGACGATCTGCTGCGGGGTCTGCTTGCTGATCGGTTCGCCGCAGGTCGGGCAGTGCGGTTTGCCCGCGCGGGCGTACAGCAGCCGCAGGTAGTCGTAGACCTCGGTGATGGTGCCCACCGTGGAGCGCGGGTTGCGGCTGGTCGACTTCTGGTCGATGGACACCGCCGGGGACAGGCCTTCGATGAAGTCCACGTCGGGCTTGTCCATCTGCCCCAGGAACTGCCGCGCGTACGCCGACAGCGACTCCACGTAGCGGCGCTGGCCCTCGGCGAAGATGGTGTCGAAGGCCAGGCTGGACTTTCCGGAGCCGGACAGACCGGTGAACACGATCAGGCTGTCGCGCGGCAGGTCGATGTCGATCCCGCGCAGGTTGTGCTCGCGGGCGCCGCGGACGACGAGGCGGTCGGCCACTGTGATCCTTTCGGAAGTTCTCGCCGGTTCGGTGGACGCGCCCGCCGGCACCGGGCCACGGCATCGGTCACCGCAGGCCCGCGGGCGACTCGGACGGGGTTCCCCACCGCATCGCCGGGTCGTCGTGCCCGTGCGGGGTGGAGCCCCTGGTCGGCCCGGCGTGATTCGGGCGCGGGCGCAGCACCGAGGGTATCGGCGCGGCCGCGCTCAGCGGTGTTCGGACGTCGCGCGGCCATGCTATGCCGCACCCCCGACAGTTCCGCGTCGCCCCTGGTCACGCCCTGCTCAGGGGTGCAACGCGCAGCGGCGCGCAGTATTCCGGGCCGCCCCTTAGCACGCCTGTGCGCGACCATACGCAAATTCCCCCGGATTGGGCACTGTCGGGGGACGCGCCTGTACCCCTACTCTCGGGTACTCCCCTGCCGTGTCCGGAGAATTTCCTGCACACATCAAGGAATCCGATGGCTGACACCGTTCTCGGCGCCGGCGGCACCCCCGTGCCCGCCGGAGCCGCGCACTCGACCGAACAGGTCACCGCCGCCCTGTCCGCGATCGAACGCAGCACGCAGCGCCTGCTCCAGGTGAGCGAGGAGCTGGACGACGCGAGCGTGCGACGGCCCAGCCTGCTGCCGGGCTGGACCCGCGCGCACGTGCTCACCCACCTGGCCCGCAACGCCGACGGGCTGCTGAACCTGCTGATCTGGGCCAGGACCGGCGCCGAGCACCCCATGTACGCCAGCCCCGCCGACCGCGACGCCGACATCCAGGAGGGTGCGGTGCGCGGGCACCGGCTGCTGGTGGAGGACGTGGTGGCCTCGCACGGCCGGTTCGCGCACGCCGTCCGCACCCTGCCCGCCTCGGCGTGGGACGCGGAGGTCGTGGGACGCGAACCGATGCCCGCCCACCACGTGCTGCGCAAGCGGCTGCTGGAGCTGTGGGTGCACCTGGTGGACCTCGACGGCGGCGTCGGCTTCGACGAGGTCCCCAAAGCGGACGCCGAGCAGCTGCTGGAGGACGTGGTGCAGCAGTTCGGCGGCAGGCCCGACGTGCCCGCGGTGACGGTGGTGGTCGACTTCGACGACGGCCGCACCCGCACCTGGGAGCTGCGCGGCACCACCTCCCCGCCCGCCCAGGTGCGCGGGCGCCCCGGCCCGATGCTCGGCTGGCTGCTCGGCCGCACCGGTCCCGAGCCGCTGGAAGGGGACGCCCCGGCGCTGCCGGTGTGGCTGTGAGGGGCGGCGCCGCCGAGCGATACGCTTCGCACGTGGAGGCATACGAGCAGTACACCGGCCATGTCGAACCCGGCGGCGCCCCCGCCAAGCGGGTCCTGGACGCGTTGACCATCACCAAGGTGTCGGTCGGCCCGATGGACAACAACGCGTACCTGCTGACCTGCCGCGGCACCGGGGACGCGCTGCTGATCGACGCGGCGAACGATTCGGAGCGGCTCGCCGACCTGCTGGGTCACGACGACGACCGGCCGCGGCTGCGCACCATCGTCACCACCCACCAGCACGGCGACCACTGGCAGGCGCTGGGCGCGGTCGCGGGCCAGACCGGCTGCTACACGCTGGCGCACCCCGCCGACGCCGGGGAACTGCCGGTGCCGCCGGACCGCCTGGTCCAGCACGGCGACGTGGTGCCGGTCGGCGACGCCGAGCTGCAGGTCATCCACCTGCGCGGGCACACGCCCGGCTCGATCGCGCTGCTGTACCGGGACCCGGCCGGGCACCCGCACCTGTTCACCGGGGACTCGCTGTTCCCCGGCGGCGTCGGCAAGACCGGCTCGCCCGCGGACTTCACCTCGCTGCTCGACGACGTGGAGAACCGGATCTTCGCCGAGCTCCCGGACGACACCTGGTTCTACCCGGGCCACGGCGACGACTCGACCCTAGGCGAGCAGCGCCCCCACCTCGCGGAGTGGCGCGAACGCGGCTGGTGAACCGACCCGCTTCGCGCAGGCGCGAACGACCGATGTGTTCCTCACCGGCCACGGTCCAGGGACACCGCGAGAACCGTGCCGTCAGACCCGACGGAGACGGCGTCGCGAGCGAACTCCTCATCGGGGATGCCGTTCCGCCAACGCTCCTCGACTCCGGGTGCCGAACGCAGGTACGAACCAAGCCGCTGACCCGCGAGCTGCTCGTACAATCCGGATTCGAGGCCGCGGTGCACCACGAACCGCCCGCCATCCGGCAGTGGAAGCACCGAGCGGGTACCCATCACGTGCAGGCCGCCGCCGAGATCAAACGCCGTGGCCGCGTCGTCGCCCGAGGCCGAGCTCTGCTCGTCGAGGCCGGTGAACCCCCCGCGTGGAGGAGGCGGCCGGTACGTGGCCGCAGTCCGGCCCGCACCCGCGAACAGCAATGCCGAGGCCGCGCCGAAACGCGCGAGCGCGTGGGAGAACCACTTCTGGCTCGCCTGCGGGATTTTGAGGACCCTCGCTTCTGCAGGAAAGGACGTATCGGACTCCTCGACATCGACAGGAAGTGTCCGGTCGAACAGGGCCAGCTCGTCGACGGCGTCGTCCTGCTGTTCGGATCCCGGCCGTTCGGACGTGAACGGTTCCGGAACCTCGCCGAGTTCCTCGTTCAACTCGCGTTCCAGCTCGTCGGCGCTACCCGACCACAGCTCGTCCTCTCCCGGAGGGTCGAGCACGTGCACGGTGATGCCGGACTGCCGCAGACACGACGCGACCATGAGTGACGGCAGGCAACCGCGACCAGCGATCTCCACCGACCGGACCTGGACGCACGCCTTCGCCAGTTGATCGACCGCGAGCGACTCGTTGCCGTGATTGCCCTTGCACTCCAGGACTACGATCTTGACCGCGCCACCGTTGCGCGGGTGGCCGATCAGGAAGTAGTCCGGGCGAACTCGGACACCGCTCGCCTGGCGCACCGCCCCCACTCCGGGAATCCCCGAGCGGAGCGCGACGTCGGCATCCACTGCCTGAAAGTCCAATCCGGGATACTGCTCGCTCAGCACATGCCGAGCGACGAACAACGCCAGCCCGATACCCAGGTATTCGGATTGGGCGACCTTGTGGTGGTGCACAACGGAACTGGCCGCCGTGGCCGACAACGTCATGCGCCCGCGGTGCGGGGCGAGGGTCGCGCAGTAGCGGAGCTGCGCCCACAGCCTCGCCGCGTCAGCGAAGACCGGATCGTCGAAGAAGGTGGTCGCGACCCCGACCTCCCGCAGAACGTGGACCGGGGCGGTGGGCAGCACGTCCGGGACTGTCACCGGAACGGGCCACTTGCGGTACCGGAAGATCTGCTTCTGCTCTTTCCGCTCGAAGCGAAGCGCCGCCCGATTCACCTTGTCGACCAGTTCCCGCGATGAGACCAGAGTCAGATTCCCCGAGATGCCGAGCGCACGCATCACCGCACCGAAATCCATGAATCCCCGTCCTCCCCGATCAGATGGGACGCTACGACGGCTCGCACAACACCAACAAGATCCGCTACGGACGACCACCGATCTGGCGGCCGCTCGATCAGAGCAGTCCGATGCCCCGCCGATCCGGGTCTCATCGCGGCCCGCCCTGTCGGACGGCGGCCGGTGATCCTAGGCTCGGTGGATGGCGAGGTACTACGACGTGCACCCGGACAACCCGCAGCGCCGCACGCTCGGCCAGGCGGTCGACCTCATCCGGTCCGGCGGGGTGATCGCGTATCCCACCGACTCCTGCTTCGCCCTCGGGACCGGGCTGGACAACAAGGACGGCGTGGAGCGGATCAAGACCATCCGCAAGCTCGACGACCGGCACCACTTCACGCTGGTGTGCGAGAACTTCGCGCAGCTGGGCCAGTTCGTGCACATCGACAACTCGGTGTTCCGGGCGATCAAGGCCAGCACTCCCGGCAGCTACACCTTCATCCTCCCCGCCACCAAGGAGGTGCCGCGGCGGTTGATGCACCCGAAGAAGAAGACGGTCGGCATCCGCATCCCGCAGCACGTCACCGCGCAGGCGCTGCTGGCGCAGCTCGGCGAACCGCTGTTGTCGAGCACGCTGCTGCTGCCCGACGAGGAGGAGCCGCTCACCCAGGGCTGGGACATCAAGGAACGGCTGGACCACGAGGTGGACGCGGTGCTGGACTCCGGCGACTGCGGCACCGAACCGACCACGGTCGTCGACTTCTCCAGCGGCGAAGCGGAGGTCGTGCGGTACGGCGCGGGGGACCCCGAGCGGTTCGAGTGAACCGGCGTCCGGCGGGCTGGCATGCTGATCGGCATGCGGGTGCTCGTCGTCGAAGATGAACGTCGTGTGGCGGAGGCGCTGCGCACGGGGCTGGAAGCCGAGGGCTGGGCGGTGGACGTCACCGGCGACGGTCTCGATGCGCTGCGGCTCGCCGCCGACACCGAGTACGCGGCGATCCTGCTGGACATCATGCTGCCCGGCCTCAACGGCTACCGGGTGTGCGAGCGGCTGCGCGCGGCGGAGGACTGGACGCCGATCATCATGCTCACCGCGAAGGACGGGGAGTACGACGAGGCGGACGCGCTGGACTCGGGCGCCGACGACTACGTGACGAAGCCGTTCTCGTACGTGGTGCTGCTGGCCCGGCTGCGCAACGCGATCCGGCGCCGCGCCACGGCCCGGCCGCCGCTGCTGCGCGTCGGGGACCTGGTGCTGGACCCGGCGCGGCGCAGCTGCGCTCGCGGCGACCAGGACATCTCGTTGACCAGCAAGGAATTCGCGGTGCTGGAGCTGCTGGCGCGCGGCGGCGGGCAGGTGGTGTCCAAGCGGCGGTTGCTGGAGAGCGGCTGGGACTTCGCCGCCGATCCGGACGTGAACCTGGTCGAGGTGCACATCAGCGCGCTGCGCCGCAAGATCGACAACCCGTTCGGGCGGCGCAGCATCCGGACCGTGCGCGGCCACGGCTACCGGCTCGTGCCGGACGGCGGCGCCGAGGGCTGACCGGGCACCTCCGACGCACGGCGGGGGGGGGGGGGGGGGGGGGGGGGGGGGGGGGGGGCGGGGGGGGGGCGCGGGGGGCCGGGGGGCGGGGGGGCGGGGGGCGGCGGCGGCGGGCCCCCCCCCCGCCCGGCGGCGGGGGCCGCCGGCCCCCCCCCCCCCCCCCCCCCCCCCCCCCCCCCCCCCGGCCCGGGACCGTCCTCCCGGGAACCGCTCCCGGCCGCGACGGCCGGCCCTGATCAGCCGATCGGGGCGACGCCCGGCGCGGGCACCGGGATGCCCGGCGCGTCCGAGGGGACACCGGGGCGGCCCGGCTCGGTCGGCAGCGGCGGGATCGTGTCGCCCGGCGCGGGCACGGTCTCGGAGGGCGGGCCGTCCGGGATGCACGGGACGGTGTCATCGGCCTGCGCGGCCGCGACTCCCTCCACCGGCGGGACACCCGGCTCACCCGACGGGATGCACTCGATCGGCGCGGGCACGCCCTCGGAAGGCGGGCCGCCCGGGATGCACGGCACGGTGTCGTCCGCCCCGCGGTCCTGGCTCGGTGCCACGCCCGGCGCACCGGACGGAACGCCCTCGACTGGGGGCACGCCCGGCTCGCCTGCGGGGATGCATTCGATGGGCTCGCCCTGCACCGGGGCGGGGGCCGGTGTCGCGGAGGCCGCGAAGGCCGTGCCCGCGCCGCCGAGTCCGAGCACCAGGGCACCGGCCGCGAGGGCGG
>NZ_JAIUJZ010000150.1:15789-16726 GCF_020176775.1 Saccharopolyspora sp. 6M | reverse complement strand
GGCCGCGGAACCGGCCGAGCAGCCGGACGACGACGACCAACCCGCCGCCGTGCAACCGGCGAAACCCATCGCACCCCGCCCCGAACAGCAGGCCGTCCAGCCCACGCCCGTCACCGAGGACGGACCGCCCTGCCCGTCCTGCGGAACCCCGAACCCGACCACCCGGCGGTTCTGCGTCCGCTGCGCGAGCGCGCTCAACCCCGACCCCGACGAACGGCCCACGAAGATCCGGTGGCGGAAGCGGCCGGACCGCGGACGGCTCCGCTGGCTCTGGCGCAGGCTCGCGATCCTCGGCACCGTGCTCGCCGTCGTCCTCGGCGGCTACCTGCTGTGGCCGTTCGGCACGTGGCTCGTGCAGGACGTGCTGGACAAGACGCTGGAGAAGGAGCAGATCACCCCGTCCAAGACCACGGCCAGCATCGAACTCCCCGGCCACCCCGCCGGGTTCGCCACCGACGGCATCACGAACCAGTACTGGGGCACGCCCGGCCCGGGCGAATGGATCGAGTTCGAGTTCGAGCGGCCGAGGCGCCTGCTCGGGACGGTCATCACCGTCGGACCGTCCACGGACGTCAAGAAGTTCCCGACCGAGGCCCACCCGTCCCTGGTCGAGATCACCACCACCGACTCGCGCGGCCGGACCGAGACCCGGCAGCAAGCCCTCCCCAGCACCACGGAGGCGACGCCCGTCGAGATCCGCCGCAGCGACGTCGTCCGGATCCGCCTGAAGGTCTTGGAAGCCCGGGGGCTCACCGCGGGCAAGCACGTCGCGCTGGCCGAGGTCGAGTTCTTCGTCCGGAAATGACCCCCGCGCACGACGACATCGGCGCGGGGGCCCCCCCGGGGGGGGGGGCGCGGCGGGGGAAAACCCCCGGCGGGGGGGGGGCGGGGGGGGGGGGGGGGGGGGGGGGGCCCCCCCCCCCGCGGCGCGGCCCTG
>NZ_JAIUJZ010000150.1:0-15784 GCF_020176775.1 Saccharopolyspora sp. 6M | reverse complement strand
CCCGGGGGCATCCCCGGCCGGGGGGCGGGGTGGTTTTTCTCCCGCCGCAACCCCCCCCCCCCCCCCCCCCCCGGGGCCCCCCCCCCGGGGGGGGGGCCGCCGCCGATGAAGATCACCGAAGGGTCGTGCGCGGCGCTACGTGGCGTCGTCGTTGCCGCCGGCCGGCGCCTGCGACGGCGTGGTGTCCAGCTTCGACGGGCGGTGGTCGATCTTCGACGCCTCGTCCAGGCCGACACCGTCCATGCCCTGCCCGGCGAGCTTCCGCGCCTTCGACCGGTCCTGCGCCCGGCAGATCACCAGCGCGATCACGAACAGCACCACCAGGCACGCGGCCAGCGCCAGCATCGAGAACGGGTCCTGGCCCGGGGTGGCGACGGCCGCCAGCACGAACAGGCCGAACACGATGCCCCGCCACCAGCTCTTCAGCTTCGCGTAGCTGACCACACCGGCCCGGTTCAGCATCACCAGCACCAGCGGCATCTCGAAGCTGATCCCGAACATCAGCAGCATCAGCAGCACGAAGTTGATGTACTCGCCACCGGTCAGCGCGGTGAAGAACGCGCCCCCGCCGAAGCCGGTCATGAATGCCAGGCCCTCGGGCACCACGAAGTAGGCCAGCACGCCGCCCGCGACGAACAGCAGGCTGGCGATGCTCACGAACGTGCGGGCGAACTTGCGCTCGTTCGCGTGCAGGCCCGGCGTGATGAACGCCCACAGCTGGTACAGCCACAGCGGGCTGAACAGCAGCGAACCCACCGCGATGCCCACCTTCAGCTGCAGCATGAAGACTTCGAACGCCTTCGTCTGCAGCAGCTGGCACTCGCCGTTCGGGCTGAAGCGCACGCTGGCCGGCAGCTGGCAGTACGGGTGGATCAGGATGTCGCTGAGCTTCGGCAGTCCGAAGATCTCGTGCGAGAACCAGATGAAGCCGAGGATCGCGCCGACCAGAATGCCGAAGGCCGCCCAACCGAGCCGATACCTCAGTTCGTAGAGGTGATCGATGAGGGTCATGGTGCCGTCGGGGTTGTGCCGGCGACCCCAACGGCGGCGGTCACTGCGCCACGGGTTCAAACGGCGCAACGGGTTTGAACTCACCGTGCGTTCCGTCTCCGATCAGTTCTTGTTCTGGTTGCGCTGCGGCTCTTCCGCGTTGGTCGCGGTCACCGGCGCGCTCGGCTCACCGGCGGTGAGCTGCTGCGGCTCGGAGGCGGTTTCCTTCTCCCGCTTGGCAGCGGCTTCGTCTTCCTTCAAGCCGCGCGCCTCGGCCTTGAACACGCGCGCGGACTGGCCGAGCGAACGCGCCATCTGCGGCAGCTTGGTGGCACCGAACAGCAACACCAGCACAGCGACGATGAGTACGAGTTCCCACCCACCTGGCAAACCCATCAGTGCACACCTTTCTCGGGGCTTCCTGCGACCGCAATGGTACGCGGGCGGATGACGCTCTCATAGGCCGTCACGTGGCACCTTTACGCCGCTCTGCGAGCGCCACCTGGAGTCCCGCGACTCGTGCTTTCAGCAGACCCGAGCGGTTCGACACGTCCGCGGTGACCTCGCGTTGCACCGCGCGCACCCTGCGCAGCAGCACGAAGAACCTGATCAGCAGGGCGAGCAGGAGCAGCACTCCCACCACGAACAGCACAAGACTCCACACGTACGGCACCGGATCACCGTAGCGCGCTCGGCGGCCGCCGCCGCAGCGGCGTGGCCGGGCCCCCGGCGGGCGCCGACGACTTCCGGAACCGCCACCCCGACGGACCCGGCACCCACCCGGGAACGCCCCGGGCGCCGCCGGACGACGAGCCGGAGCTCACCCCGACACCGAGCCGTCCGAGTCCCGCGACGAGCGGCTGTCGCCCCACCGGCGCGCCGGGCGCCGTCGAGGGCGAGCAGGTGTTCGTCGTCGGCAGCGGGACCGCGCACCGCCCGGCCCGCTCCGGTCAGGTCGCGGGCAGGTGCCGCGCCCGCGCCAGCGCCGCTTCCGCCCGCCCGCGCACGTCCTCGGCCAGCTCGCTCGGCTCCACCACGCGGCCCTGGCCGCCCAGCCCGAGCACGAGCCGCACCATCCACGAGCGGTCCGAGTACCGCATCCGCACCCGGATCCGCCCCTCCGGCAGCTCCGTGAGCTCGTCCACCGGGTAGTACTCGCTGACCCAGCGGGCGTCCCGGTCCAGCTCCAGCAGCGCGCTCGGCTGGTCCGGCATCGGCCGGAACAGCCCGGCGGAGAAGTCGGTGGGTTCGGCGTCCCGCGGCGGCCGGGCCGGTTCGTCGAGCACGTCGGCCGCGTCGATGCGGTCCAGCCGGAAGGGGCGCCCCCCCACGGCCGAGCGGCACCACGCCTCCAGGTAGCTGCGGCCGTCGACGATCACCAGCCGCATCGGGTCCACGGTGCGTTCGCTGATCTCGTCCCGGGACGCCGTGTAGTACCGCATCCACAGCGCGCGGTGCTCGGTCGCGGCGTGCTGCACGGCTTCCTGCACACCTGGCGCGATGGGGCCCTCCCGCCCGGTGAGCCCGACCACGACCCCGGTCGGACCTGCCTGGCCGACGGCCTCCTCCACCTTCGACAACGCACGCTGCACCGCCTCGGTGTCGGCGATGCCGGGCGTGTCGGCGAGTGCGCGCAGCGCCACCAGCAGCGAGGTCGCCTCCGAGGCCGTCATCCGCAGCGGGCGGCGCATCCCCGCGTCGTAGGTGACGGTGATGGTCTCGCTCTCGAAGGAGAGGTCGATCAGGTCGCCCGGCCCGTAGCCGGGGAGGCCGCACATCCACAGCAGTTCCAGGTCCCGCCGCAGCTGCTGCTCCCCGACGCCGAAGTCCGCCGCCGCGTCGGCCACCGGGATGCCCGGCCTGCTCAGCAGGTACGGCACCAGTGCCAGCAGCCGTGGCAACCGCTGCGTCGCCCCGGCCGTCATCCCCGCACCTCCCCCGCCTCGTCGCCGCGGGCTCCGGCGGCTGCCGCGGCCCCCAAGTGCGCTTCGTGCACCGATTTCCGCAGCACGTCCGGCTCCAGCAGCAGCACGTCCGGCCCGTGCCCCGCGATCCAGGATGCCGCCGAGTCCGGGTACGACAGCTCCAGCTCCAGCACGTCCCCCTCGATCCCGTCCAGCCGCATCGAGTCCACCACCGACGCCCGGCGGCGCAGGCCCTGGGCCCGCCCCGGCACGACCCACAACCGCACCGGCGTGCTCGGCGGCGCTTCGCGCTGCTCCCCGGCGACCATCGTCAGCAGGTCCACGTCCGGCGGCCTGGTGACCGCACCCGCCCGGCCCTGCGCCTTCGGTTCACCCTGCACGCGGGACAGCCGGAAGCAGCGCGGCGCCCGCCGATCCCGGTCGTGCCCGACCAGATACCAGCGCCCTCGCCAGGCCACCACTCCCCACGGCTCGACGGTGCGCTGCTGCGCCCGGACCTCGTTCGGCCTCCGGTAGTCGAAGGTGACCACCCGGCCGGCCTGCACGGCGGCCAGCAGCGCGGGGAACGCGGGCTCGCTGGTGCGCACCTTCGGTTCGATGGTGCCCGCGGCCCGGTCGTCGACGTCCACCCCGGCGGCTCGCAGCTTCAGCAGCGCGCCCCGCGCCGCACCGGTGAGCTCCGGGGAGTCCCAGAGCCGCAGCGCCAGCGCCACCGCCGCCGCCTCGTCCGGTTCCAACCCGATGTCGCCGAGTTCGTAGTCCCGCCGGGCGATCCGGTAGCCGTCGGCGGCGTCGAACGCCGAGTTCCGGCCGGTCTCCAACGGCACGCCCAGGTCCCGCAACTCGGACTTGTCGCGCTCGAAGGTCCGGAAGAACGCCTCGTCATTGGGCGCGTCGGTGTAACCCGGAACAATCCCCCTGATTCGCTCCGCCGTCAGGTACTGGCGCGTCGAGAGCAGGCACAGCACCAGGTTCACCAAGCGTTCAGCACGCGCAGTGGCCACTTTGAAACTCTAGCTCCATCGCAGTTGATCAGGACTTTCGGGCACGTCCGGCACGGGTGGTCCGCGTCCTCGGCCGCGGTGGACGTGCCGTTTCGCCCGCGGTGCGCGGCCGGCCTTCGGCTCATTGATTTCACTCGACACTGAAGGTGTCGTGGCCGTGAAGTCGTTCATCACTCCTCCTCCGCTCCTAGACTGCGGTCATGCCAGCGCCCGCCGACGCCCCCGGTCCGGTCCTGCTCATCACCGGCGCCTCCCGCGGGATCGGCGCCGCCACCGCGCGAGCCGCGGCCCGTGCCGGCCACCGGCTCGCCCTGCTCTCCCGATCAGCGGGCGCGCTGGCCGAGCTGGTCCGCGAACTGGACACATCCGCGACCCCGGCCGGGGAGTCCCGCACGCTCGCCGTGCCCTGCGACGTCACCGACTGGGACGACCTCAGCACCGCCGTGGCGCGGGTCGAGCAGCACTTCGGCAGGCTCGACGCCGCGTTCGCCAACGCGGGCCGCAGCGTCGCGACCTCCTTCCTCGGCACCGACGGTGCGGACCCCGCGGACTGGCGGGACATGGTGCTCACCAACGTGCACGGCGCCGCCCTCACCGCACGGGCCACGCTCCCCGCGCTGGTGCGCACCCGCGGCCACCTGCTGCTGACCGGATCCGCGGCGGGGCGCGGCATCCGGCCGGGAAACCTCTACTCCGCCACGAAGTGGGCGGTGACCGGCATGGCGCAGAACATCCGCGCGGAGTGCGTCGGCACCGGTGTCCGCGTCACCCTGCTGCAGCCGGGCCTGGTCGAGACCGGAATGAACACCCCCGAGCAGGCCGACCGGCCGAAGCTGCGCGCGGCCGACGTCGCCGAAGCGGCGCTCTACGCGCTAGCCCAGCCCGCCACCGTCGACGTCAACGAACTGCTCATCCGCCCCACCGGCCAGCACCCGCTGCGCTGAGCCCGCCGCCGCACCCGAGGCCGCCGGTACGCGAGGCCACCGCCACGACGGCGAGCCGCTCCCGCACCACGACGCTGCGGCCCGGGGCCCGGGGCCCGGGGGCACGGGACCCGGCGGCGGAGGGCACTAGTCCCGCGCGCTGATCCCGTACAGGTTCCCCTCCGGATCCGCGAACTGCGCCCACCTCGTGGTCCCGCCGGGGTCCCACGGCGCGGCCTGCGGCTCGACCGGAAACGACACGCCCTTCGCGCTGAGTTCGGCGAAGGTCGCGTCGAGGTCGTCCGAGTCGAACCACACCGTGCTCATCGGCCCGCGCTGCTCCCGGATGCGGGCGGCGAGCTCCGGATCTCCGGCGGCGAGCACCAGGTACGTCCGCGCACCCGGTGGTCGCACCTCGATCCACCGGTCGCCATCGCCGTACGGCGCATCGGTGAGCACCTCGAACCCGAGGGTTCCGGCGAAGAACTCCACCGCGCGCCCCTGGTCGACGACGTGGAGCACGGCGAACTTCGGCTGAGTGATCATGGTGCGGTCCTTCCCACGAGCGGCACTGCGAGATCAAGCCTATCCGAACCCGTGTTCGAACGGGCGATCTCGGGTGGCGCTTCACCGCATCGTGTGGGCCCCGCAGCGACGACCCGCTACAACGACCCGATCAGCCGCTCCACCCGCTCGTCCACCGCGCGGAACGGGTCCTTGCACAGCACGGTGCGCTGCGCCTGGTCGTTCAGCTTCAGGTGCACCCAGTCGACGGTGAAGTCGCGCCCGGCCGCCTGCGCGGCGGCGATGAAGTCCCCGCGCAGCTTCGCCCGGGTGCTCTGCGGCGGCGTGTCCTTCGCGGCCTCGATCTCCCCGTCCTCGGTGGCGCGGTCGACCAGGTCCTTGCGCTGGAGCATGTCGAACAGCCCCCGGCCGCGCCGGATGTCGTGGTAGGCGAGGTCGAGCTGCGCGATGCGGGGGCTGGACAGCTCCAGCCCGTGCTTGCTGCGGTAGCGCTCCAGCAGCCGCAGCTTGATCGCCCAGTCCACCTCGCGGTCGATCGACGAGTAGTCCTGCGACTCCACCGCGTCCAGCGCCCGGCCCCACAGGTCCAGGATCCGCTCGGACATCGGGTCGGAGCCGCGGCGGGCCACGTGGTCCACCGCCCGGCTGTGGTACTCGCGCTGGATGTCCAGCGCCGAGGCCTCCCGCCCGCCGGCCAGCCGGACCGTCCGCCTGCCGGTGAGGTCGTGGCTGATCTCGCGGATCGCGCGGATCGGGTTGTCCAGGCTGAAGTCGCGGAACTGCACGCCGCTCTCGATCATCTCCAGCACCAGGTGCGCGGTGCCCACCTTGAGCAGCGTCGTCACCTCGGACATGTTCGAGTCGCCGACGATCACGTGCAGCCTGCGGTAGCGCTCGGCGTCCGCGTGCGGCTCGTCCCGGGTGTTGATGATCGGCCGCGACCGGGTGGTGGCGCTGGAGACGCCCTCCCAGATGTGCTCGGCGCGCTGCGACAGGCAGTACACCGCGCCGCGCGGGGTCTGCAGCACCTTGCCCGCCCCGCAGATCAGCTGCCTGGTCACCAGGAACGGCAGCAGCACGTCCGCGATCCGGGAGAACTCGCCGGACCGCCCGACCAGGTAGTTCTCGTGGCAGCCGTAGGAGTTGCCCGCCGAGTCGGTGTTGTTCTTGAACAGGAAGATGTCCCCGCCGATGCCCTCGTCGGCCAGGCGGCGTTCGGCGTCGACGAGCAGGTCCTCCAGGATCCGCTCCCCCGCCTTGTCGTGGGTGACCAGCTGGGTCAGGTCGTCGCACTCGGCGGTGGCGTACTCCGGGTGCGAGCCGACGTCGAGGTAGAGGCGGGCGCCGTTGCGCAGGAACACGTTCGAGGAACGTCCCCACGACACGACCCGCCGGAACAGGTACCTGGCGACCTCGTCCGGGGAGAGCCGACGCTGCCCGTGGAAGGTGCAGGTGACCCCGAACTCGGTTTCGATGCCGAAGATCCGCCGCTGCATGCCTCCACAGTAGGCGCTGCGGCGGCCATCGGCGGTCCGCCGTTCGGGCATCGGTAGCGTGCGGGACGTGCAGACGTGGCTTCCCAAGATCACCCGCAAGGTGGACGCGGTGGACCGCGACCTGGCCCGGCGCAGCGCCGCCCTCCCCCGCACCGCCGCCGACACCGCCGTGAAGGCCCTGAGCACCGCCGCGAACCACAGCGCGCTGTGGCTCTCGGTCGCCGCCGGGCTGGCGGTCCGCAAGGGAGCGCCGCGGCGTGCCGCGCTGCGCGGGGTCGCGGCGATCGCGGCGGCCAGCGCTGCGACGAACCTGCTGGGCAAGCCGCTGTTCCCGCGGCGGCGCCCGGCCGCGCGGCTGGTCCCGCGGCACCGCAGGCTCAGCGATCCGCCGCGCTCCTCCTCCTTCCCGTCCGGGCACGCCGCCTCCGCGGCCGCGTTCGCCACCGCGGTGGGGATGGAGTCGCCCGCGCTCGGGCTGGCGGTGGCCCCGGTCGCCGCCGCCGTCGGCTACTCGCGGGTGCACACCGGGGTGCACTGGCCCAGCGACGTGGTGTGCGGCGCCGCGATCGGCGCGGGCCTGGCGTGGGCGACGCGGCGCTGGTGGCCGTTGCGCCCGGATGAGGCGGCCGCGGTGCGCCACCCGGCCGACGTGCCGGCGCTGCGCGACGGGGAAGGCGTGCTGGTGCTGGTCAACCCGGGTTCCGGGGACGGCACCTTCGATCCGGAGCACTGGGTGAGCACCCGCTGGCCCGCGGCGAAGGTGGTGCTCGCGGAGCCGGGCCGCGACGTGGTCGCGGACCTCGCCGACCGGCTGGACCAGGAGGGCGCCACGATCCGCGCGTTGGGCGTGGCGGGTGGCGACGGCACCGTGGCCGCGGTCGCGGCGCTCGCCACCACCAGGGGGATCCCGCTCGCGGTGCTCTCGGCGGGCACGTTGAACCACTTCGCCAGGGACGCCGGGGTCTCCGACTCCGATTCGGTGGCCGACGCGGTGGAGCAGGGCACGGCGGTACGCGTCGACCTGGGCGGGGTGACCGTGGACGACCGGCCGACGCGCTGGTTCCTCAACACCGCCAGCATCGGCGGCTACCCGGACCTGGTCCGGTTCCGGGAGCAGTGGACCGGGCGCTGGGGCAAGTGGCCCGCGGGAGCGGCGGCGCTCGCGCGGGTGCTGTACGAGTCGAGCCCGTTGGACGTGGAGCTCAACGGGGTGCGGCGGCAGGTCTGGATCCTGTTCGCGGGCAACGGTTCGTACGCGCCGCGCGGGTTCGCGCCCTCATGGCGGCCGCGGCTGGACGGCGGCAGGCTCGACGTCCGCTACGTGCGCGCCGACGTCCCCTGGTCCCGGTTGCGGTTCGTGCTGGCGGCGATGACCGGCGCGCTGCACCGCAGCCGCACCTACGTGGAGCGGGAGCACCGCTTCCTGGACGTCCGGGTGCACGGTCCCGCGGTGGCGGTGGCCACCGACGGCGAGATCGGGGCGCCGGGCAACCGGTTCGCGTTCGCCGCGCACGGCCAGATGCTGAGCGTGTACCGGCGCGAGCTCGGCTAAGCGCGGGCGCGACCTCGACCGGGCACCGGCTCGACCGGAGCACGAACTGGACCGGGCAACCGCTCGACCAGAGCACTCGACCGACCAGGCACCGGCCGACCACGGCACCGAATCGACCTCCGCACCGGCCAGGCGCAAGCTCGACGGCACCGAGCTCGACCCGGGCGGACCCGCCTAGGACCGGGCCGCGACGAGCGCTCGGGCCGCTCGTCCGGCGTCGGCGGCGGCGTCGCCGGGCACGACCGATCCCACGACCAGCGCGCCTTCGTGCAGGTACAGCAGTTCCCTCGCGAGCCGGCCGGAGTCCACGATTCCCGCCTCCTCGGTCAGCCGCTCGAACAGCTCCAGCAGCCAGCGCTTCTCGTCCGCGGCGATCCGCCGCGCCGGGTGCGCGCCATCGGGCAGTTCGGCGAGCGCGTTGATGAAGGCGCAGCCCCGCGAGTGCCGCGCGGTCCACTCGGCGAGCGCGTCGAACGGCGCAGTCACCCGGTCCAGCGCGGACAGCCCGGGGCGGTCGAGGGAGGCGGTGACCTCGGCGCGCCACCGCTGGTCGCGTTCGGCGAGGTAGGTGGCGACCAGGACGTCCTTGGAGCCGAACCGGTCGTAGAGCGTCCGCTTGGTCACCCCGGAGCGGGCGGCGATCAGGTCCACGCCGACGGCGGTGATGCCGAGTTCGTAGAACAGCGTCGCCGCCGCATCGAGGATGCGTCGTGCGCCGGGGGTGAGGATCTGCGGGTCCAACGGCATTGTGTTCACCGATCGGTGCACCTTACGCTCGCGTCGACTTCACCGACCAGTGTACCCGCGTGCGGAGGCCCCGATGACCGTTCCCAGCACCATGACCGCAGCCCGCCTGACCGGCCACGGCGGCCCCGAGGCCCTGGAACTCGCCGACGTCCCGGTCCCCGTGCCCGCCGAAGGTGAAGTCCTGGTCCAGGTCGGCGCCGTCGCGCTGAACAACACCGACCTGTGGACCCGCGAAGGCGCCTACGGCCGCCCCGGAGACCCCACCGCTCGCGCGGGCTGGCGCGGCCCCGTCGACTTCCCCCGGATCCAGGGCGCGGACGTCGCGGGCACCGTCGTCGACGTCGGCGCGGCCGTCGACCCGGGCCTCCGCGGCACCCCCGTGCTGCTCGACCCCGCGATCTACGACGGGGACGGCGAGCACGCGAACCCGGTCGGGCTGCTCGGCAGCGAACGCGACGGCGGCTACGCGCGGTACGTCACCGCGCGCGCCGACCGGGCGCACGACATGAGCGGATCACCGCTGGACGACGCGGAACTCGCCTGCTTCCCCACCGCCTACGGCACCGCGCTGGGCATGCTGGAACGGGGCGACGTGCGCGACGGGCACACCGTCGTCGTCACCGGCGCATCCGGCGGGGTCGGGCTGGCGCTGGTGCAACTGGCCGCGGCACGCGGCGCGGAAGTGCTCGCGATCAGCAGCGCCGGAAAGCTCGACGCGGTGCGCGCGGCCGGCGCCACCGAAGTCCTGGACCGCGCCGAGCAGCCCTGGGACGGCGTCGCGGTGGGCCGGGTCGACGTGGTCCTCGACGTCGCCGCGGGTGAGAACATCCCGCGCGGCCTGCCCGCGGTGCGCGACGGCGGACGGTGGGTGGTGGCCGGGGCGCTCGCTGGTCCGCTGGTCGAACTCGACGTGCGGCGGCTGTACCTGCACAACATCGCGCTCGTCGGATCGAGCATGCACACCCCGGCGCACTTCCGGCAGCTCGCCGAGATCGCCCGCAGCGGCCGGGTCCGCCCGGTCGTCGCCGCCACGTACGGGCTCGCCGACGTGCACCGGGCGCAGGCGGAACTCGCCTCGCGGCGCCACGTCGGCAAGCTCGTGCTGGTCGGCTGACCTACTCGCCGTTCGCGGAGCCGTTCCCGCCGTCCGAGGAGTCCGCGGACTCTTCGGAGCTCTCGGACTCGGCGGCGGGCTTCGGCAGCAGCGCCTCCAGCGCCGCGCCCGCGATGCGCCGGAACGTGCGGTGCGGCCGGGACCGCTCCAGCACGGCGACCTCCAGCTGCTTGGCGCCGAGCTCCCGGGTGCTCTCCCCGCTCGCGGCGAGCGCCTTCACCGACAGCTCCACCGCCGGACCCAGCTCCATGCCGTCCTCGAACGAGTCCTTCATCGTCGAGTTGATCGTGTCGGCCTGCCCGCCCATCACCACGAACTGCGGTTCGTCCACGATCGAACCGTCGTAGGTGAGCCGGTAGAGCTGGTCGGTCTCGGCGGTCTGCCCGACCTCGGCGACGCAGATCTCCACCTCGAACGGCTTGATCTGCTCGGTGAAGATGGCGCCCAGGTGCTGGGCGTAGGTGTTGGCCAGCGACCGGCCGGTGACATCCCGCCGGTCGTAGGAGTACCCGCGGAAGTCCGCGATGCGCACCCCCGCCACCCGCAGGCTCTCGAACTCGCTGTAGCGGCCGACGGCGGCGAACCCGAGCCGGTCGTAGATCTCGGAGACCTTGTGCAACGTGGTGGAGGGGTTCTCCGCCACGAACAGCACGCCTCCCGCGTACTTGAGCACCACCACGCTGCGACCCCGGGCGATGCCCTTGCGGGCCAGCTCGGAGCGCTCCCGCATCAGCTGTTCGGGGGAGGTGTAGAACGGCATCGTCACGGCTGTGCACTCCTGGATCGAATCGTTCGGCAGCCCCGCCAGGCGGGGAACGGCATCGTCGGGGGAATGCGGCGTCAGCCGCCGGGGTTCTCGCGCCTGCCCTGGACGACTTCTTCGGCGATGGCGGCGGCCTGCTGGTCGTCCAGCCGGACCGCGCCCTCCTCGGCCGTGATCGTCACGACGGTCGGGTAGATCCGCCGGGACACGTCCGGGCCGCCGGTGGCGGTGTCGTCGTCGGCCGCGTCGTAGAGCGATTCGACCGCGTTGCGCACCGCGGAATCCACGTCGGCGTCCGGGTCGTGCCGCTTCTTCAGCGCCGACTTCGCGAACACCGAACCGGACCCGACGGCGTGGTAGCCGCCGGACTCGGCGTAGCGGCCGCCGGTGATGTCGTAGGAGATGATCCGGCCCGCCCGGTCCGGGTCCTCGGCCGCGGTGTCGAACCCGGCGAACAGCGGCAGCACCGCCAGCCCGGCCATCGCGCCCTGCAGGTTGCCGCGCAGCATCGTGGCGAGCTTGTTCGCCTTGCCGTCCAGGGACAGCGGCACGCCTTCGAGCTTCTCGTAGTGCTCCAGCTCGATCGCGTACAGCCGCACCATCTCCAGCGCGATGCCCGCGGTGCCCGCGATGCCCACCGCCGAGTAGGAGTCGGTGACGTAGAGCTTGTCCATGTCCCGCTGGGCGATGAGGTTGCCCATGGTGGCGCGGCGGTCGCCGGCCAGCAGCACCCCGCCGCGGAAGGTCAGCGCGACGATGGTGGTGCCGTGCGGCGCCTCGACGACGCCCTGCGGGACGTCCCGGTTGCCCGGCAGCAGCTCCGGCGCGGTGACCTGGAGGAAGTCGGTGAACGATGAGGATCCGGAGGTGAGGTAGGCAGCGGGCAGGGCCTGACCCGGAAAGTTCCGAGCCGCGCTGGATTCCATCGGCGACATCGTCTCCTGCTTCGAAGGACTGCCCCGCCGCCGAGACGGCGAGGCCGGTTGATCTGGGCCGTACCGCAACTCTAATCAAGATCGCCCGCGTCGGCGAAGATCGCGTCCGCCCGCGTGGCGCAGGGCCGCCGGGCGAGGTCCCGGCGGCCGCGCGGTGTCGGTGCCTACTGGCCGCCCTTCTGCACGTAGGCGCGGACGAAGTCCTCGGCGTTCTCCTCGAGGACGTCGTCGATCTCGTCCAGGATGGCGTCGACGTCTTCGCCGAGCTTCTCGCGACGTTCCTGGCCGGCGGCTTCCGGACCCGATTCCTCGTCCCCGTCGCCGCCGTCGGGCCGCTGGACCTTTTCCTGGGACATCTCGCCCTCCCGGTGGTTGTCCGTTGGATGCCGGGCTGGTCGAACGGTCGTCGAACAAAGGGCATCCTGAGAGGAACAGTACCTAGCGGAACCCCTGTTCGCCCACATCCGAGCGGGCATTCTTGCGATCTTTCGCGCCCGGCGGAGACGGCGTTCCGGATCGTGGTCAGCCCCGGGTGAGCGAGTCCACCAGCTCCTCGGCGCTGGAGGCGGCGTCGAGCAGTTCGCCCACGTGGGCGCGGGTGCCGCGCAGCGGTTCCAGGGTGGGGATGCGCACCAGCGATTCCCGGCCCAGGTCGAAGATGACCGAGTCCCAGGAGGCGGCGGCGACCGCGGCCGGGTAGCGCTCCAGGCAGCGGCCCCGGAAGTAGGCGCGGGTGTCCTCCGGCGGGCTGGTGACGGCGGCGCGCACCTCGTCCTCGGTGACGAGCCTGCGCATGGAGCCGCGGGCCACCAGCCGGTTGTACAGGCCCTTGTCCAGCCGCACGTCGGAGTACTGCAGGTCGATCATGTGCAGCTTCGGCGAGGCCCAGCCGAGGTTGCCGCGCTCCCGGTAGTGCTCCAGCAGCCGCAGCTTCGCGGGCCAGTCGAGCCGGTCCGCGCAGTCCATCGGGTCCCCGCCGAGCAGGTCCAGCACCTCGCCCCAGGTCGCCAGCACGTCCTGGGCGGCCTGGTCGCCGCCGTGCTCGGCGACGTGCCGCGCCGCCCGGTCGTGGTACTCGCGCTGCAGGTCGAGGCCGGTGAACCGGCGCCCGTCGGCGAGCTCCACGATCTGGCGCAGCGTCGGGTCGTGGCTGATCAGGTGCACCGCCTGCACCGAGTCGGCCAGCTTGAGGTCGTCGAAGCGCTCCCCGGCCTCGATCATGTCCAGCACCAGCGCGGTCGTGCCGACCTTCAGGTACGTGGAGGTCTCGGCGAGGTTCGCGTCGCCGATGATGACGTGCAGCCTGCGGTACTTGTCGGCGTCGGCGTGCGGCTCGTCGCGGGTGTTGATGATGCCGCGCTTGAGCGTGGTCTCCAGGCCGACCTCGACCTCGATGTAGTCCGAGCGCTGGGAGAGCTGGAAGCCCGGCTTCTCCCCCGCCTGCCCGAGGCCGACCCGCCCGGAACCGCACATCACCTGGCGGGACGCGAAGAACGGGGTGAGCCCGGCGATCACCGAGGTGAACGGGGTGTCCCTGGCCATCAGGTAGTTCTCGTGGGTGCCGTAGCTGGCGCCCTTGCCGTCGACGTTGTTCTTGTACAGCTGCATCTGGGCGGTGCCGGGCACGCTGGCCGCCTTGATCGCGGCCTCCTCCATCACCCGTTCGCCCGCCTTGTCCCAGACGACGGCGTCGCGCGGGTTGGTGACCTCGGGCGCCGAGTACTCGGGGTGGGCGTGGTCGACGTAGAGCCGGGCGCCGTTGGTGAGGATGACGTTGGCCGCGCCGAGGTCGTCGCTGTCGTTGCCGTTGTTCTGCGGCGCCGCCGCGCCCAGGTCGAAGCCGCGCGCGTCCCGCAGCGGTGATTCCACCTCGTAGTCCCACCGGGCACGGCGGGCCCGCGGGATGTCGGCCGCGGCCGCGTAGGCGAGCACGATGTGCGTGGAGGTCAGCACCGGGTTCGCCGTCGAATCGCCGGGCACGACGATGCCGTACTCCACTTCGGTTCCCATGATCCGCCGCATACCTGGAAGCCTACGGGTTCCGGGCCGGGAAGCAGAGTTTCCGGCGGTCCCGGTTACACCTGGCGGGTGGTCCCGGGAACCGCGTTCCCGGTTTCCCGCCGATGATCTCTGCGAGGATGCGGGCGTGGGAGCTCAGGACGAACAGGTGGCGGTGTACGACGAGTCGGGCCGGGTCGCGGGGTCCGCGCCGCGCTGGCGGATGCGGCGGGACGGGTTGTGGCACGCGGCCACGTCCATCCTGGTGCGCTCGGTCGACGGCGGGTCGGTCTACGTGCACCGGCGCACCGAGCACAAGGACGTCAACCCCGGCGCGCACGACTGCTTCGCGGGCGGGGTCGTCGCCGCGGGCGAGGACCCCGCGGCAGGCGCGGAGCGGGAGCTGGCCGAGGAGCTGGGCGTCCGGGGCGTGCCGCTGCGGTTCCTGTTCCGCTCGGTGTTCGAGCAGGGCTCGGTGCGCCACCACGGCTTCGTCTACGAGGCGCGCTGGGACGGGCCGATGGTGCACCAGCCGGAGGAGGTCGCCGACGGCTGGTGGATGCCGCTGGACGAGCTGCGCGCGCGCCTCGCGGATCCGGGCTGGCCGTTCGCCGCCGACAGCAGGCAGTTCGTCCACGAGTGGTTCGACCGCCAGGACGCCGGCTGACGCTCGCGCGCTCAATGCCAGGGCATCGATGCGCGCTCGCCCCAGTACGTGGCGGGATCCCTGGTCAGCGCGGCGAGCTCGTCCAGGTCGGTCCCGTCGAGCCGCACCTCGGCCGCCGCCAGGTTCGAGTCCAGCTGCGCCACGTCGGCGGGCCCCACGAGCACGACGTCCGCCCACGGCTGGGCGAGCACGTGCGCCAGCGCCACCGCGTCCGGCGTGGCCCCGTGCCGCCGCGCGACCCTGGCCAGCAGTTCCGGCGGATTCACGGCGAGCCTGCCGTTGGCCAGGGACTCCTTCACCAGCACCCGCCAGCCGCCGTGGTGCGCCTCCGCCAGCGCCCGCCCCACCGAGGGCTCCAGCGAGTTCCAGGTGGACTGCACGGCGCTGAACAGCTGGGTGCCGCCGATCTCCAGCTCCCAGGCCCGCTCCACGGCGTCGGCCTGCGCGGCGCCGCTGGTGGAGAACCCGAGCCGCACCCCGGAGTCGCGCAACCTGGCGAGCTCGTGCTGCAGCGCCAGGTCGTCGAACAGCGGGCTCTCCGGGGTGAGCGAATGCACCTGGTAGAGGTCGACCCGGTCGCCGAGCAGCTCGCGGGTCTGCGCCCACTGCTCCCGGAGGCGTTCCACCGAGTGCTCCTTGACCTCGTGCACCTCGGTCTCGATCCGCCACTCCGCGACGTAGGCGTAACCCCACTTGCTGGAGACGGTGACGTCGCCGTGCCCGCGCTCGGCGAGCCAGCCGGCGAGGAACTCCTCCGCGCTGCCGTACGAGCGGGCCGCGTCCACCCACCGGATGCCGCGCGCGAAGGCCGCGTCGAGCACCTGGGCGGTGTGCTCCCGCATCGCCTCGGCGGTCCGGTGCGCGGGCAGCGCGTCGCTGCGACCGACGTTGATGTAGGCGGGGCGGCCGAGCGCGGCCAGACCGAGTCCGAACCGGTCCGCAGACGTGGAGATCATGCGTGAAAACCTAATCGCTGCCCGCGCGGATCGACACTCGGCACCACCCCTCCGGGCGGAAGCACCAGCGGCACAACGAAAAGCGGGGGCCCCGCGGGCCAAGGGGCGGGCCCCCCGGGGGCGTAAGAACGCGGAGGTTGGGGCGAGGGTTTGGCCTTGGGTGCCACCGGCGGCCGGTGCGGTGTTGGG
>NZ_JAIUJZ010000149.1:0-11898 GCF_020176775.1 Saccharopolyspora sp. 6M | reverse complement strand
GGCCGCGCTCGCGCCGGCCGCGTAACCGGACGGGGGGGGGGGGGGGGCCCGGGGGCGCGCGCCCCCCCGCGCCCCCCCCCACCCCCCCCCCCACCCCCCCCCGCCCCGCGCGGGGGGCGGGCGGCCCCCCCGCTTCCCGTGCTAGCTCACAGGTACTGGCCGGTGTTGGTGGCCGTGTCGATCGCCCGGCCGGATTCCTGGTTCTTGCCGCTGACCAGGGTCCGGATGTAGACGATCCGCTCGCCCTTCTTGCCCGAGATCCGCGCCCAGTCGTCCGGGTTGGTCGTGTTGGGCAGGTCCTCGTTCTCGGCGAACTCGTCGATGATCGCGTCCTGCAGGTGCTGCACCCGCAGGCCCGGTTGCCCGGTGTCGAGCACCGACTTGATCGCGGCCTTCTTGGACCGGTCCACGATGTTCTGGATCATCGCGCCGGAGTTGAAGTCCTTGAAGTACAGGACTTCCTTGTCCCCGTTGGCGTAGGTGACCTCCAGGAACCGGTTCTCGTCGGTCTCGGCGTACATCCGCTCGACGGTCGTCTGGATCATCGCGTCGATGCAGGCGGCCTTGTCCCCGCCGAACTCGCGCAGGTCCTCCTCGTGGACCGGCAGCGCGTCGGTGAGGTACTTGGAGAAGATGTCCTTGGCCGACTCGGCGTCCGGCCGCTCGATCTTGATCTTCACGTCGAGCCTGCCGGGTCGCAGGATCGCCGGGTCGATCATGTCCTCGCGGTTGGAGGCGCCGATGACGATGACGTTCTCCAGGCCCTCGACGCCGTCGATCTCCGAGAGCAGCTGCGGCACGATCGTGGTCTCCACGTCGGAGGACACGCCGCTGCCGCGGGTGCGGAAGATCGAATCCATCTCGTCGAAGAACACGATGACCGGAGTGCCTTCGGAGGCCTTCTCCCTGGCGCGCTGGAAGATGAGCCGGATGTGCCGCTCGGTCTCGCCCACGAACTTGTTCAGCAGCTCGGGACCCTTGATGTTCAGGAAGTAGGACTTCGCCTGCCCGTCGTCGTCCCCGCGCGCCGCGGCGACCTTCTTGGCCAGCGAGTTCGCCACCGCCTTCGCGATGAGCGTCTTCCCGCAGCCGGGCGGGCCGTAGAGCAGCACGCCCTTCGGCGGTTGCAGCTGGTACTGCACGTAGAGGTCGGAGTGCAGGAACGGCAGCTCCACGGCGTCCCGGATCTGCTCGATCTGGCTGCCCAGACCGCCGATGTCCAGGTACCCCACGTCCGGGACCTCTTCGAGCACGAGGTCCTCGACCTCGGCCTTCGGCACCGTGTCGTAGGCGTAGCCCGCCTTGCTGTCGACGAGCACGGAGTCACCGGACTTGAGCCCGGCCTCCACCAGCGGATCGGTCAACCACACGACGCGCTCCTCGTCGGTGTGGCCGAGCACCAGCGCGCGGTGGGTGCCCGCGGTGTCGGTGAGGCTCGGGGGCAGGATCTCCCGGAAGGTGCACACCTCGCCGATCTGCTCGAAGGCGCCCGCTTCCACGACGGTCAGCGCCTCGTTGAGCCGGACGGACTGCCCGAGCCCGAGCTCGTCGAGCTCGACGTTGGGCGAGACGGCGACCCGCATCTTGCGGCCGGAGGTGAACACGTCGACCGTGCCGTCCTCGTAGCGGCACAGGAACGTCCCGTATCCGCTGGGGGGCTGGGCGAGGCGGTCGACCTCCTCGCGCAGGGCCGTGAGCTGGCCGCGCGCTTCCTTCAGGGTCTCGGTGAGTTTGGCGTTCCGTTCGGTGAGCTGGCTCACCCGCTCGGATGCCTCGGCCAGCCGCTTCTCCAGCAACCGGGCCTGTTGGGGGGACTCGTTGAGCTTTCGGCGCAGCAACGCCACTTCGTCTTGGAGCAGACGAATCTGGCTGTTGAGCTCGGCTTGCCCGCCGGGCTGCTGCTCGCCGCCCTCCTCAGGCCGGCTGCCGGGACGGTCGTGCTGCATATCGGCACCCTCCTCCCGTGCTCGTACCACCACGGTACCGGCGATCACCGACGACGGCGGCGTCGTGATTGCCCGCCGGATCCGCCAGCGTGCCACAAAAATCGGCGAATACCCATGATTCGAACGCCCCCGGCGGCCCCGCCCGGGCGTGGTGGGAGTGGACGGTGAACACGGTGCGTTCACGATCATGGTCCATTCGGTGGCACCGGCCGGTTTCGGTCGTGGCCGTGACCGGCGGCACGACCACGGGTTTTCCGTTCCGCCACCGCGTTCGGTGCCGAACGTCGGCATCCGGGTGTCGGTGAGCTGACAACCGGGTGTCGTTGCGGACGGGCGTGTCCGACTTCTCCCATCATTTGGAACAACCCGGGGTTCCCGCGGTCGAAACGTGCTCCGGCCAGATCCTCATGTCGGGCATCTCACCCGGTGAGGGACACCCCGGACCGCAACACGGGAAAGGTCTACTCCTGACATGCGCCGGATAACGCTCTGGTCTACTTACGCGCGCCGAGAAGACGGCGACCGCACTTCCGTGCGGCCTGGCACAGACCTTGGGGGAGGAACATCCCATGACCTATCCGCCGCAACAGCCCGGACCGGGCGGGAACCAGGCGGACGGCGCGGCGACCCAGGGCACGCAACCTCCGCAGCAGCAGCCCGCGTTCTACGCGAACCAGCACGCGGGCTGGCCGCAGGGCCCCATCACCGGAGTCCCCGCGCAACCGGGCCAGCAGCCCTTCCCCGCCGCTCCCGGGCCGGACCCGTTCGGCCAGCCGCAGCCGCAGTTCGGCCAAGCCCGGCTCGACCCGCAGTTCGGGCAGTTCCAGGACCAGTTCGGCTCGATCCCGCCCGCCCCGAACTGGGGCGGCGAGTTCGGCGCGGGCTCCTGGACCCAGCAGCCCGCCGAGCCCGAGGACGAGGGGCCCGAGCGGGGCCGGTCCCCGCTGGTGTGGATCCTCGGCGGGGTCGGCGTGCTCGTCGTCGCCGGGGCCGCCGTCGGCGCGTTCTTCCTGTTCGGCGGCAGCGGTGGCCCCGGTGAGCCGCGGCCGGCCGCGCAGGAGCTCGTCGACAAGGTCAACGCGGGCGACTTCGCGTCGCTGGGACCGCAGCTGTGCGAGGCCAACCGCGCCGAGCTCGACCAGCAGTTCCAGCAGCTCTCCAGCGGGCGGTTCCAGGTGGAGCTGGGGCAGGTGACCGCGCAGGGCGACCGGGCGCGGGCGGAGCTCAGCGGCGACTACACGCTCGGCGGCGCCACGATGCCGGTCGACCAGACCATCGTGCTCACCGTCGAGGGCGACGCCTGGAAGATCTGCAAGCTCGGGCAGTGAGGCGGCCCGGGGGGCCCCCGGGGGGGGGGGGGGCCCCCCCCCCGGGCCCCCGGGGGGGGGGGCCCCCGGGGGGGCGGGGGGCGGGCCCCCCCCCCCGGGCGGGGGGGGGGGGGGCGGGGGGGGGGGGGCGGGGGGCCCCCCCCCCCCCCCCCGCCCCGGTCAGCCCTTGCTGGGACGCCGCTGCGGGCGCGGCGGCGTCACGCCGTCCGCGAGCCGCCGCGTGACCAGCAGGAACGCGGTGTGCGCGACCATCCGGTGCTCCGGCCGCACCGCCAGACCCACCACGTGCCACGGCCGGATCAACGTCTCCCACGCCTGCGGCTCGGTCCAGCACTGCTGCTCGCGGATGGCCTCGGTGACCTTGGACAGCTGCGTCGTGGTCGCCACGTAGACCACCAGCACGCCGCCCGGAACCAGGTTCTGGAACACGGTGTCCAGCACGTCCCACGGCGAGAGCATGTCCAGCACGACCCGGTCGACCTGGCCCTCGTCGTAGTCGGCGAGGTCGGCGACGCGCAGGGTCCAGTTCTCCGGGACCTCGCCGAAGAACTTCCGCACGTTGCGCTCGGCGTGCTCGGCGTGGTCCTCCCGCACCTCGTAGGACACGACGCTGCCCTGCTCGCCGACCGCGCGCAGCAGCGAGCAGCTCAGCGCGCCGGAACCGGCCCCCGCCTCCAGGACCCGCGCGCCGGGGCGGATGTCACCCCACATCAGGATCTGCGCGGCGTCCTTCGGGTAGATGACCTGCGCACCGCGCGGCATCGACAGCACGTAGTCGGCCAGCAGCGGCCGCACCGCCAGGAACGACGTGCCGCCCGCCGAGGTGACCACCGAGCCCTCGGGGCTGCCGATGAGGTCGTCGTGCGCCAGCGCGCCCCGGTGGGTGTGGTACTCGCCGCCGGTCTCCAGGACGACGGTGTAGTGCCTGCCCTTCGGATCGGTCAGCTGGACCCGGTCGCCGGGCTGGAACTCACCGCTGACGGTGCTCACGTGCTTCGTGCCTCCATGTGCGCGTTCGGCAAGGGGCCGCCGGGCGCGGGACGTCACGGGAGTGAGCGGTGGGGCCGCGGCCGGCGGGTACGGCGGACCATCGTCGCAGAGGGCCCGGGCGGTTCCCGCCGGTGCTCACCGTTCGCGGGCGCGGGAGCGGAGCGCGCTGCGCAGGTCCTCCCGGCGCAGCACCCCGCAGGGCCTGCCTTCGGTGTCGATGACGAGGAACTGCCAGGCCAGTACGGTACGCACCCGTTCGAGCACGGCCTCGCCCGGCTCTCCCTCCAGCAGGATGGTGTCCGGGCCGACGGGTTCGGCGGCGTGCTCGGCGGGGTCGCGGGGCGCGCGGGTCGCGAGCCGTTCGGCGGCGGACTGGTCGAGCAGCCCGACCGCGACGCCGTCGGCCCGCACCAGCACCACGCCGCGCCCGGCGGCGGCGACCAGCGCGTCGCCGACGGGGCTCTCGGCGGGCAGTTGCAGCACCGGGCGCATCAGCTCGGCCAGCGAGAACCGCACCGGGCGGCTCCTGCGCTGCTCGGCGGCGTGCTCGGCGGTGGCGCCCGCGATGACGAACCACACCATGAACACGCAGGCCAGCAGCCGCAGCCACTGGTCGTCCACGTCCTGCAGCAACCCGAGCAGCGCCCACACCAGCAGTCCGGCAGCGACGAACCCCGCGCCGACGACGCCCGCGGTGGTGCCCGGCTGCCTGCGCCCGGTGACCGCCCACAGCGCGGAGCGCAGCATCCGCCCGCCGTCCAGCGGCAGCCCGGGCAGCAGGTTGAACGCGGCCACCGCGAGGTTGGCCACGCAGGTCTGCGCGATGAGCAGCCAGACCGCGCCGCCGGGCTCCACCGCGTACCAGCCGAGTCCCGTGACGGCCGCGAGCACCACCGACACGGCCGGCCCGGCGGCGGCCACCAGGCCTTCCTGCGCGGGGGTCGCGGGCGCGCGGCTGATCTCGGAGATGCCGCCGAGCAGGAACAGCCGCACCCGGCGCACCGGCAGACCCAGCCGCATCGCCGCCACGCAGTGCCCGAGCTCGTGCAGCAGCACCGAGGCCGCCAGCAGCACGGTGAACCCGGCGGCGAGGAACGCGCTGGTCCACACGCTCGCGGCGGGCAGGATGCGGCCGACCAGCGGGGTGTAGAGCAGCACGATGAACGCGGCCCCCACCCACCAGGACGGCGACAGCAGCACCGGCACCCCGACCACCCGGCACAGCAGCAGGCCGTTGTCCGGTGGAGCGGCTCGGCCGCGGGCCGTGTTGGCGGGCATGGTCCACAGGGTAGAGCGGGCGGCGTGAGGAGCAGGTGATCCGCCACGGGTGCGCGATCCCGTCGGACCCCTGTTCTAGGGTGCGGGCATGGTGGAACCGGCCCGGACCAGCGACAGCACGCGATCGGAGCTCGCCGGGGCGGGCGGGTCGGACGGGGCGAGCCTGCCCTCCGGCCGGCGCAGGCCCGCGCTGTCGCCGTCCCGCGCGGGTGACTTCAAGCAGTGCCCGCTGCTGTACCGCTTCCGCGCGGTGGACCGGCTGCCGGAGACGCCGACGCGGGCGCAGGTGCGCGGCACGGTGGTGCATTCGGTGCTGGAGCGGATGTTCGCGCTGCCCGCCGAGCAGCGCGACGCCGAGCACGCCCGCGACCTGCTGGAACCGGCCTGGCAGGACCTGCTGGCGGGGCAGCCGGAGCTGGCGGAGCTGTTCGACGGGCCGGAGGATCCGCAGCTGCGCACCTGGCTGGGTTCGGCGACGCGCCTGCTGGACTCGTACTTCGAGCTGGAGGACCCGCGCCGCCTGGAACCGGAGGCCTGCGAGCTGCGGGTGGAGACCGAGCTGGATTCGGGGCTGCTGCTGCGCGGGTTCATCGACCGGGTGGACGTGGCCCCGACCGGGGAGATCCGGCTGGTCGACTACAAGACCGGCGCGGCACCTCGCCAGATCGGCGAGGCGAAGGCCATGTTCCAGATGAAGTTCTACGCGCTGGTGCTGTGGCGCACCCGCGGCGAGGTGCCGAAGCAGCTGCTGCTGATGTACCTGTCGGACGGGCAGTCGCTGGCCTACGCGCCGGACGAGGCGGAGCTGCGCCGCTTCGAGCGGACGCTGGAGGCGATCTGGCAAGCCATCCTGCGCGCCGGGAAGACCGGCGACTTCCGCCCGAACCCGAGCAAGCTGTGCGATTACTGCGACCACAAGTCCCGCTGCCCGGAGTTCGGCGGCACTCCCCCGCCCTACCCGGGTTGGCCGGAACCGGATCCGGGGCAGGAATCCGTGCTGGACCGCACGGACTGATCGTTTTCCGCCGCGGGCGGACGGCTGCCGAGGAGGACGCAGTGGACGAGCGGGCCGTGTTCTACGAGCGGCTGGGCGGAGGAGGTTTCCGCGCCACCGGGCACACCGCGGGCCCGTGGTCGGACGCGGCCCAGCACTTCGGGCCGGTGTCGGCGCTGCTGGTGCGCGAGCTGGAGCGCTGCGAGCCCGCGCCGGGCACGGCGATCCGCCGGGTGACCGTGGACGTGCTGGGCCCGGTGCCGGTGGCCGAGCTGGCGGTGCGCGCCGAGGTGCTGCGCCCGGGCCGGTCGGTGCAGCTGCTGTCGGCGGAGCTGTCCGCGGGCGGGCGGGTGTGCGCGACGGCCCGCGCGTGGCGGATGGTCCGCGGCGACAGCACGCCGGTCGCGGGCGGGCCCCGCGAGGCGCTGGACGATCCGCTGTCCTGGCCGGAGGCGTCGGACATCGACGGCTGGGACCGCGGTTACGCGGCGGCGATGGAGTGGCGCGTCGGCCCCGGCGCGGAGCTCGGCCGCGCCCGGGTGTGGGCGCGGCAGCGGATCCCGCTGCTGGCCGACGAGGAGCCGAGCCCGTTGCAGCGGTTGTTCGCGGTGGTGGACTCGTCCAGCGGCGTGTCCCGCCGGGCGCGGATGTCGGAGTGGTCGTTCGCGAACACCGACCTGACGGTGCACCTGCACCGGGAGCCCTCCGGCGAGTGGGTCGGCCTGGACGCGGAGACGACCCTCGGCCCGGACGGCGGCGGCCTCGCCACCAGCACCGTCCACGACCGCACCGGCCCGATCGGCCGCTCCGCCCAAACCCTCCTGGTCACCCCCCGCTGACCAGAAGAGTCCCCGTGTCCTGTCAGCGGCGAACCCGCTGAGCGGCGACCACCAGAGCAACGGAACCACCCGCGGGTTCTCACCGCCCTCCTCGCGAGGACAGCTTTTTCGCCTGTGGCGGAGCCACCTGTGAAAAAGATCCCGCAGCGAGGAAGCGGCTGAGGTTCCGCCACCCGACCCCGACGCAGGCCGATGACCCGTCAATCATCGTAAGGATCGAAGTTGGCCGCGCTGTCGAACCAGTCGGTGGCCTGGGTGTCGTCCACGACCGCGAACCGGGCCCCGGTGGGGTCCCGCAGCACGGCGACGCGGCCGATGCTGGAGCCGTAGGGGTCGACGCGGACCCGCCCGCCGAGCCCGATGGCCCGGTGCACGAGCCCGTCGATGCCTTCGTCGGCGTCGGCCCCGAGGTAGAGCAGCCAGTGCGGCCGGGTGTCGGGGGTGATGTAGTCGCGGATCATGCTGACCCGCGCGAGCACGGATTCCCCGGCGAGGTACCAGACGGCGTAGTTGGAGCGGTTCTCGGCGCCGAACTGCTCGGCTTCGTAGCCGAAGAGCCGCTGGAAGAAGCCGTCGGCGGCGGCGGCCTTGATGGTGACGAGCTCGGCCCACATGAGGGTGCCGGGCAGGCCGACGTCGAACTGCCAGGAGTCGTCGGGGGACAGCAGCCCGAACTCGGCGTCGGAGGGCCCCACGAGCACGGTCTTGCGGCCGATGCCGGGCACGTCGGCGGGTGGCACGACGATCCGGGCGCCTTCGCCGAGCGCTTGCTCGGCGGTGGTGTCGACGTCCTGCGCCGCGAGGAACAGCCGCCACTCGGAGTGTTCCCCGGCGGAGCGGCGGATGCTGGCGACGGGGAACCCGTCGCGGTAGGCGACGACGTGCTCCCCTGCCGCGTCGTCCTGGTGCGTCTCGTACCGCCAGCCGAACAGTTCGGCGTAGAACTCGCGGGCCTGCTCCACGTCGGTGGTGACCAGTTCGATCCAGCACGGCATCCCGGCCACGATCTCCCACTGGGGCGCCGCCTCCCCGGGCTGCACTACGGCCATGTTCCTCACCCCCACCTCATCGCTTCAAGATCACTACCCATTATGACCGAGTGATCGACGATCGAGGTCGCGCCGAGGCGGATTCCTCCATCGGAGCGGCGGCGCGGAACAGTGCAAAGAGGACGAACAGGACGATTCGCCCGGAGTGTTCCGCTGTCAGAGGTACCGGTAGACGTCCTCGGGCGACAGCCCGCGGGCGAGCATGATCACTTGGAGCCGGTAGAGCAGCTGCGAGATCTCCTCGGCCAGCGCCTCGTCGGACTCGTGCTCGGCGGCGAGCCACACCTCGCCCGCCTCCTCGATGACCTTCTTGCCCTGCGCGTGCACTCCGGCGTCGAGCGCGGCGACGGTCGCCGACCCCTCCGGCCGGGTGCGGGCGCGTTCCTGGAGCTCGTTGAACAGCTCGTCGAAGGTCTTCACGACGTTCGATCCTCGCATCCTGGGCGGCGGGCCCCGACAGCGGTCCCGCCGCCGCTCAGGCGACCGCGTCCGGCAGCAGCGCGCTCAGCGCGGGCACGTCGAAGGACTCCAGCGAACTCAGCAGCACCCGCCGCTCCCCCGGCTCCAGCGGCACCTCGCAGGGCACGGCGACCACGGTGCACCCGGCGGCCACGGCCGCCGACACCCCGGTCGGCGAGTCCTCCACCGCCACGCAGCGCCGCGGGTCCACGTCCAGCAGCCGGGCCGCCCGCAGGTACGGCTCCGGATCGGGCTTGTTGCGGCCGTCGACCTCGTCGCCGCAGACGGTGACGTCGAAGGAGTCCCGGCCCAGCGTGTCCAGCGCGATCTCCGCCAGCGAGCGGATCGTGGAGGTGACCAGCGCGCACGGGACGCCCAGCGCGCGCACCTGCGCCAAGGCCTCCCGGGCCCCGGGCCGCCACGGCAACCCCTGGCGGAACAGCTCCGCGCTGCGCCGCTCCACCCAGTCGGCGGCGTCCGCGACGTTCGCCGGATCGGCGGGCAGGCCCAGATCGGCCAGCAGCATCCGCATGCTGGTGGACATGTTCGAGCCCACCATCGCTTCGCGGGTGGCGACGCCGAGCTCGCCGCCGCGGTGCACGGCGTAATCGCTCAGCGAGATCGACCACAGCTTCTCGGAATCGACCAAGGTGCCGTCCATGTCGAACAGGACGGCGGCGGGGCGGGCGTCAGCCATCGCGCCCTGATCTCAACAAGCTCATCAGTGCCACGCCGCCAGTACAGCAGGGCGGCGGGGGCCGCTCCCAGCGAACGTGGCCGATCCCTCCCCGCCGGTTCGGATCGTCTCCGGGATGTCGGGCGCTCACGTCGGCGATAGGTCGTAGGCTGACGCGGTGAACGATCGCGAACCACGCTCCGCAGACCAGGTGGACCGGACCGAGGGGAATTCGACCGAAGGCACATCGACCGAAGGCAAACCCGCTGGGCCGACCGCCCCGATCGCCGTGATCGGGTTCGAGGGTTGGAACGATGCGGGCGATGCCGCAAGCTCCGCGATCGAGCACCTCGAACTCACCTGGGACGCCTCCCCGCTGGCCGAGATCGACCCGGATCCGTACTACGACTTCCAGGTCTCGCGCCCCACGGTGAAGCTGGTGGACGGCGTGACCCGGAAGGTGAGCTGGCCGACGACGCGGCTGTCGGTGTGCCGGCCGCCGGGCGCCGAGCACGACGTGGTGCTCGTGCACGGGATAGAGCCCAACATGCGCTGGAACGCGTTCTGCGCGGAACTGCTGGAGCACCTCGACAACGCGGGGGTGCGCACCGTGGTGTCGCTGGGCGCGCTGCTCGCCGACGCGCCGCACACCCGCCCGGTGCCGGTGACCGGCACGGCCTACGACGCGGATTCGGCGACCCGCTACGGGTTGGAGCGCTCCACCTACGAGGGCCCGACGGGCATCGTGGGGATCTTCCAGGACTCGTGCGTGCAGTCGGGCATCCCGGCGATCTCGTTCTGGGCGGCGGTCCCGCACTACGTGTCGCAACCGCCGTCGCCGAAGGCGACGCTGGCGCTGCTGCACCGGGTGGAGGACGCGCTGGACCTGGAGGTCCCGCTGGGGAACCTCCCGGACCAGGCCGAGGAGTGGGAGACCACGGTCAGCGAGATGGCCGAGGAGGACGAGGACGTCCGCAACTACGTGCGCGCCCTGGAGGAACGCGGCGACGCCGAGGTGAAGCTCACCGAGACCAGCGGCGACGCGATCGCCGCCGAGTTCGAGCGCTACCTGCGCAGGCGTGGGCCGGGCGGCAAGGGGCCGCTGGGCCCCGGTCCCGGCTGATGCCGCGCCCCGATCGCACGAGAACGCCCTCCGAGCCCGGCTCGGAGGGCGTTCCGCTGTTCGGATCAGCCGGTCAGAGCTGCACGCCGAGGAGCGCGTCGACCGCGGCGCGGACCTCACCGGGCGCGGCCGCGTCGGTGCCGCCGCCCGCGAGCGCTTCGTCGGCCCACGCGTCGACCGCGCGCAGCGCGCCCTCGGTGTCCAGGTCGTCGGCGAGCCGGTCCCGCAGCCCGGCGATCGCCGTGGCGGCGGCCGGTGCCGCGGCCAGCGCCGCCGCCTCCCGCCAGCGCGCCAGCCGGGCGGTGCCCGCGGTGAGCGCGTCCGCCGTCCAGGAGCGGTCCGTGCGGTAGTGCGCGTCCAGCAGCGCCAGCCGCACCGCCATCGGGTCCACCCGGTCGCCGCGCAGCCGGGAGACGAACACCAGGTTGCCCTTCGACTTGGACATCTTCTCGCCGTCGAGGCCGACCATGCCCGCGTGGCAGTAGTGCCGCGCGAACGGGGATTCGCCGGTCAGCGCCTCGGCGTGCGCGGCGCTGTACTCGTGGTGCGGGAACGCGAGGTCGGAGCCGCCGCCCTGCACGTCGAAGGTCATCCGCAGCCGGTTCAGCGCGATCACCGAGCACTCCAGGTGCCAGCCGGGCCTGCCGGGCCCGAGCTCGGACTCCCAGGACGGCTCGCCGGGCCGGGCGGCCCGCCACAGCAGCGCGTCCAGCGGGTGCTCCTTGCCGGCGCGGTCCGGGTCGCCGCCGCGCTCGGCGAAGAACTTGAGCATGTCCTCCGGGCCGTAGTTCGACTCGTAGCCGAACCGGCCGGTCGCGTCGTGCCGGTAGTAGACGTCCGGGTACTCGTCGTCGACCCGGTAGGCGGCGCCGGAGGACAGCAGCTTGCCGACCGCTTCCACGATCTCCGGCATGGCCTCGACCGCGCCGATGAAGTCCTGCGGCGGCAGCACCCGCAGCGCGGCCATGTCCTCCCGGAACAGCGCCGTTTCGCGCATGCCGAGCACGACCCAGTCCTCACCGTCGCGGTCGGCCCGCTCCAGCAGCGGATCGTCGATGTCGGTGACGTTCTGCACGTAGTGCACTTCGTGGCCGTTGTCGAGCCACACGCGGTGGACCAGGTCGAACGCCAGGTAGGTGGCGGCGTGACCGAGGTGGGTGGCGTCGTACGGGGTGATGCCGCAGACGTACATCCGCGCGACGGGGCCGGGCTGGGT
>NZ_JAIUJZ010000148.1:0-28967 GCF_020176775.1 Saccharopolyspora sp. 6M | reverse complement strand
AAAGCACAGGGCCCGGGCTGTCATTCGGGGGATGGCCCGGGCCCTGTGCTTTTCCCCGTTGATCTTGGTCCGTCCCGCCGCGCCTTCGCCGCGTCCGCCACCGCCTCCGCGCGGGAGGCGCCGTCCGCGCGCGGCAAGTGCCGGAGGACTTCGTCAGATGGCCGGCCGGACCACCAGGACCGGGCAGGCCGCGTGGCGGACGCACTGCTCGGCGACCGAGCCGAGGAGCAGGCCGGCGAAGCCGCCGCGACCGCGGTGGCCCACCACCAGCAGGTCCGCGCCGCGGGAAGCCGACAGCAGCGCCTGTGGTGACGGGGAGTGCGCGATGTGCCGCTGCACCGGGATCCGGGGCTCCGCGCCCAGCCGGTCCCGCACGATCCGCTCCGCCGACTCGTCCACCGATCGCTGGTAGGCGTCCATGCTCGGCACCGCCCCCGGCGGGCAGTCCGCGGGCCGCGGCGCCGTGCGCATGCTCCACGCCCGCACCACGTGCAGCACCGCCGAGCGCAGCTCCGCCTCGTGCGCGGCCACGTCCAGCGCGCGCAGCGAGGACGGCGACCCGTCGAGGCCGACGGCGACCCCGCCGTCCACCTCGACCTGTTGCACGGTGCGTTCCACGTCTCCACTGCACCGCCTTCCGGCCCCGCTGTCGACTCGACCACTCGAACGAGTCCGATATGTGATGGTTCACAACTCGTGGTGGAAACTTCACATGATCGTCTGCCTGTGGTAATGGATAAGGCAGGACGCGTGCCTCCACACCAACGTCGCTGAGGTGCATGCGCCACGTCGGACCGCCACAGCGGTCCGCGTGCTTCCCCCCAACAGCAGAGAGGTGGGCCATGGTGCATTCGACCGAGTGCTCGCCGGAGCGGCGCGACCCGCCGCGCTTCCGGCGCGACCAGACCGACGTGCTCCTCGAACCGGTTCCCCGGCTGGAGTGGTCGCTGGCCACGGAGGCGCACCCCGTGGTGGCCGAAGCCGCCGCTCCCGCCTCGCTGCGCCGGAGCTGGATCCACACCGCCGCGGAGCAGAAGGTCCTCGACCTCTACCGCAAGCTGCACGGCTCGGCGAGCAGGCTGCCCGCCCCGTGGTGGCTGCGGGCGCTGGACCGCGGCGAGCTGTCCTCCCGAGCCGAGGGGTTCGCCTTCGAGGACGACGTGCACCGGCTGCTGACCAGCCGCGACGGCTGGGTGTTCGTGCCGTGGGCGGGCACCGGCGAGACCGGGTACTGGGAGTACGCGCCCTCCGAACGCGGCACCAGGCACGCGCCGACGACCGTCGCGCTCACCGACGACCACCCCGGCTGGGTCGAGGTCGTCGCCGCCCACACCGACGGTCCGCCGCCGCCGCTGCCGCTCAGCGGCACCGGCGGGCTGCTCGCCGCGCTGCCGGTCGTCGAATCCTGGTAGCGGCCCTGCCCGGCGGGTTTGCGATACTCACCTCTCGATGAGCACTTCTGACCAGCAGGTCCAGCACCGGCGCACGATCGTCAGCTACGTCCAGCGCGGCGAGCGGATGACCGTCGGCCAGCAGCGGGCGTGGGACCGGCACTGGCCCTCGATGGGCGACTCGGTGGACGCGCTGCCCGCCGGGCCGCTGGACGCGGCGACCTGGTTCGGGCGCGAGGCCCCGCTGGTGCTGGAGATCGGTTCCGGCATGGGTGAGAGCACCGCGCAGCTCGCGGCCGCCGCGCCCGAGGTCGACCACCTCGCCGTGGAGGTCTACAAGCCGGGCCTGGCGCAGCTGCTGCTGCGCGCCGAGCACCTGGAGCTGTCGAACCTGCGGCTGCTGCGCGGCGACGCGGTGGTGCTGCTGCGCGAGCACGTGCCGCCGGGGTCGCTGGCCGGGGTGCGGATCTTCTTCCCGGACCCGTGGCCGAAGAAGCGCCACCACAAGCGGCGGCTGGTGCAGCCGGAGACGATCGCGCTGATCGCCTCCCGGCTCGCGCCCGGCGGGTACGTGCACCTGGCGACGGACTGGGAGAACTACGCCGAGCAGATGATGGAGGTGTGCTCGGCGGAACCGGAGCTGCGCAACCGGTACGCGGCCGAGCCGGGCGGCTGGGCTCCGCGGCCCGAGTGGCGTCCGGTCACCAAGTTCGAGAGCCGCGCCCACGACGAGGGCCGGAAGATCCACGACCTGATCTTCGACCGGGTCTGACCGCGCGGGCCCGGTCGCTCCGCCGCCGACGGGCGGGGTGCGCGGGCGGTGCGGCGGTGGTCAGGCCGCGTCGTGCGCCTTCGGGGTGAGCAGGGCGCGGCCGCGGTGCTCGACGACGTCGGGCAGCAGCGAGCTCACGGCCATCAGCGGCAGCACGGCGACCGCTGCGATGGTGCCGAGCGCGGTGGCGGTGATGGTCAGCATGGGTGGTACCTCCGGGTCGGCGATCCCCACCAGCTTCACCGCCCGGCCGGGTCGGCCGGATCGGCCGAAGGGCCGGTCCACCTCCTACTTCCGGTCAAGCCGCGGCCGCGAGCTCCGGCGCGTGCTCGCCGAGCCGCAGCACCTGCTCGGCGCGGGCGAGCAGCGCGGGGTCCGCGGTCGCCAGCACCACCGCGATGCCGTGGGCGCGGGCCGCGTCCAGCAGCTCGGCGGTGGTGGACGCGGTCAGCTCCGGGGAGTCCGCGAAGATCACGTTGGGCCGGTGGGCCATCGCCCGCGCCACGGTCAGCCGTTCCGCCTGGGCGGCGGAGAGCTGCCCGGGGAAGCGGTCCCGCACCCGCTCCAGCCCGAAGTCGCGCAGCATCTCCGCGGCGCGGTCCATCGCCGCGGCCCGGTCGGCCCCGGCCAGCATCTGCGGCAGCGCGCAGTTCTCCGCGGTGGTCAGCTCGGGGACCAGCATCCCGTCGGCGAACAGGAACCCGAAGCGGCGCTGCCGCACCTCCCGCATCTCGTGATCGCCGAGCTCGTCGATGCGCACCCCGTCGAACAGCACCGCCCCCGCGTCCGGGCGGCGCAGTCCGGCGAGCACCTGCAGCAACCACGTCTTCGGCTCGCGGGACGGGCCGTCGAGCGCGGCGACCGTTCCGCGGGCCAGTGCGAAGTCCACGCCGAACAGCTGCGGGAACGTGGTCAGGTTCCGCGCCTCCAGCAGGGCCGTCGAGGGGTGTTCCGGTGCAGCCGCCACCGCGATCTCCTTCCGCCGGCCGGTCCGCACCGGCCGCCACTGCGCTTCCGGAGAACACGTTCTCGTGCGGTGGCGGTGCGGCGCGTCGGTCGGGCGGACACCGTTCGATGTCCGATCGGGCGAGGTTTCGGACCATTCGGCCGGGGCCTCCCGCGGGTACCGGGGATTAGGGTCGCGTCGTGAGTTCCAGCCCGACGCCCGAGATGTCGGCGCAGCGACTCGGTCGTCTCCTGCGGGCGCCGTGGTTCCTCGCCGCGCTGATGACGTTGTCGTGTTCCGCGGACGTGGTGCTGCTGATCCAGCACGGCGGCACCGCGCCGATCGCCGTGCCCGGTGCCGCGCTGCTCGCGCTGCTGGCGGTGCGGGGGCGCCGGCATCCGGTGGTGTGCTCGGCCGCCGCCGCGGCCGTGCTGGTGCTGTCCAGCGCGGTGATCCGGATCGCCGGCGCCGCACCGCCCTCGGTGGGGCTGGGCGCGATCCTGGCCACCGAGAACCTGGCGTTGATGCTGCTGGTGCTGTTCGCGCACCGCCGGTTGCCGCCGATGAAGGCGCTGCCGGTCACCGCCGGGCTCGTGCTGGCGTGCCTCGGTTCGGTGTACCTGCGCGGGAACATGCCCTCCGCGGGCGGGCAGTTCGTCGCCCTCGGGGTGCTGCAGCTGATGCTGGCGGTGGGCACCGGGACGTACGTGCGCGGCTGGCAGCTCAGCACGGCCTCGACGCCGCTGCGGGAGCTCCTGCGCCGCCAGTGGCCGATGATCGCCGCGCTGTCGGTGCTGCTGTTCCTGGACACCGGGACCGCGTTCGAGGGGACGGCGGAAACCCTGGTGCCGCTGCTGGGGTCGCTGGTGCTGGCCGCGCTGTCGGTGCTGACGCCGCTGCGACCGGTGGAGATCACGCTGCTGGGCGCGACCGGGGCGCTGTGCATGGGCGGCGCGGCCCGGGTGGTCGGGAACTGGCCGACGCACGCCGGGCTGATGGACGACGTTCCGGTGACGGCGGTCGCGGCCGGGATGCTGATGATGGCGTACCTGGTCCGCTACGCCCCCAGGCGGCGGGCGGTGCTCGGCGGTTCGGTGCTGGTCGGCGCGGTGCTGGTGGCGGCGGCGGTGGTCCCCGACAGCCCGTTCTTCTGGGGCCGCGGCTACGCGCTGGACCTGCTGATGCTGGGTGGCCTGCTGCTGGTGCTGGCCGTCGGTTCCGGGCTGTACTTCCGGGCCAGGGATGGGGAGAGGACTCGCACGGTGGAGAGCGCGGTGCAGCAGGCGCAGCAGGCGGAACGGCTGGCGCTGGCCAGGGAGCTGCACGACGTGGTCGCCCACCACGTCACCGGGATCGTGGTGCAGGCGCAGGCCGCGCAGATGGTGGCCGCGCAGAAACCGGAAGCGGCCGTGGAGGCGATGGAGCGCATCGCGGGCAGCGGCACCGAAGCGCTGGTGGCGATGCGCAGGCTGGTGGCGAGCATGCGCGGCGCGGAACCCGCGGGCACCAGCGGCGCCACCGAGCAGGCCACCACCGACCTCGCCGCCGACCTCACCGCGCTCGCCGAGGGCGCTGGCCCGAAGGTGTCGCTGCGGGTCGAACTGGACCAGGAGGTGCCGCAGGAGGTCGCCCGCTCCGCGCTGCGCCTGGTGCAGGAGTCGGTGACGAACGCGGGCAAGCACGCCCCGGACGCCACCGAGATCCAGGTGGTGGTGCGGTCTCCGCAGGAGCACGTGCACATCCGCGTCACCGACAACGGTTCCGGCAGCCGCGCCGCACCGGCGGGTGGCTCCGGAGGATACGGTCTCGTCGGCATGCGCGAGCGGATCGAACTGCTCGGCGGCCGCTTCAGCGCAGGACCGGTGCCGGACGCCGGCTGGCGGGTCGAGGCGTGGCTCCCGCTGGCCGAACGCGACGCCGGCTGAGCGCGCGGTGCACGACGAGGAGGGGAAACCGATGATCCGGGTGCTGATCGCGGACGACCAGGAGATGGTGCGGGCCGGTTTTCGGATGATCCTGGAGTCGCAGGACGGCATCGAGGTCGTCGCCGACGTCTCCAACGGGCTCGACGCGGTGAAGAAGGCGCGGGAGCTGCGCCCGGACGTGTGCCTGATGGACATCCGGATGCCCGGGCTGGACGGCCTGGAGGCCACCAAGCAGCTCGCGGGCCCGGACGCCACCGACCCGATCAAGGTGGTCGTGGTGACCACCTTCGACCTGGACGAGTACGTGGCCTCGGCGCTGGCGAACGGGGCGAGCGGCTTCCTGCTCAAGGACGCGGGCCCGGCGCTGCTGATCGAGGCGATCAACGCGGCCTCGCGCGGGGACGCGCTGGTGTCGCCGCAGATCACGGTGCGGCTGCTGCAGCACTTCTCGAAGCCGCCGGAGCGGCCGCGGCGCGGGGTGCAACCGCTGCGGGAGGAGCTGACCGAGCGGGAGCTGGACGTGGTGCGGGCCACCGCGCGCGGCCTGACGAACGTGGAGATCGGCGGCGAGCTGTTCATGTCGCTGTCCACGGTGAAGACCCACCTCGCGGCGGCGCAGACGAAGATCGGCGCGCGGAACCGGGTGGAGACGGCGTCGTGGGCGTGGCGCAGCGGTCTCATGGAGGACTGATCACCCGCGGGTGAGCGGGCCGGTCGCACCGCACCGGTATGTCCACAGTGGACTTCGTGCGACCGGCTTTCCCCGGCGGTGCGCCGCTGCGGCAGAATGCGCGCATGCCGACCGCCTTGCGCCTGCACGCCCCGATCGCCGTTCCCTGCGACGCCGACTGCTCGGTGATCCGCGACGCCGTCGTGGACGTCGACGAGCACGGCCGCATCGGCTACTGCGGCCCGCGCGAGGGCGCACCGCCGCGCGCGCAGGAGACCGCGGTGCGCGAATGCGGCGGGATCCTGCTGCCCGGCCTCATCAACGCGCACGCGCACAGCCCGATGACGCTGCTGCGCGGCATGGGCGGCGACCTGCCGCTGCTGCGCTGGCTGCGCGAGGTGATCTGGCCCGCGGAGGCGCGGCTGCGGCCCGCCGACGTCCGCGCCGGCATGGAGCTCGGTTCGGTGGAGATGCTGCGCGCCGGGGTGACCACCAGCGCCGAGATGTACTTCTCCGGCGAGTCCGTGGCCGAAGCGGTGCTGGCCGTCGGCTCCCGGGTGGTGCTCGGCCCGGCCGTGATCTCCGCGCCCGGCCTGGAGGGCATGGGTTCCTGGCAGGGCATGGTCGAGGCCGTCGACCGCTGGATCGACGCGGACGGCCTGCGGTTCGGGCCCGCCGACCGGATCGAGCTCGGCTACGGCGCGCACTCCGCCTACACGCTGCCGCCGGAAGCGCTGCGCCGCATCGGGGAATCCGCGCAGCAGCGCGGAGCCCTGGTGCAGACGCACGTCGCCGAAGCCGCCGACGAGGACCGGGAGCAGCGGGAGCGCTACGGCTCGGTGCCCGCGCTGCTGGACTCGCTGGGCGTGCTGGACGGCCGGGTGCTGGCCGCGCACTGCGTGCACCTGTCCGACGCGGACATCGAGCTGTTCGCCGACCGCGGGACGGGCATCGCGCACTGCCCCGGTTCGAACGCGAAGCTCGCCTCCGGCACCGCGCGGCTGGTCGACATGCTCGCCGCGGGCATCCCGGTCGGCCTGGGCACCGACGGCCCGTCCAGCAACGACGACCTGGACCTGTGGGAAGAGGTCCAGCTGTCGGTGATGCTGGCCCGGCTGTCCACGGGGGACGCGATGGCGCTGACCGCACCGGGCGCGCTGCTCGCCGCGACCAGGGGCGGGGCGGCCGCGCTGCACCGCGACGACATCGGCGCGCTGGAACCGGGGCGCTGGGCCGACGTCGTGCACCTGGACGTGGACGACCCGGCGTTCGCGACCGGCATCGACACCCCTGACGAGCAGCTGCTGTCGAACCTGGTGTGGGCGGCCGGTTCCCGCTGCGTGCGCGACGTCTGGGTGGCGGGCGAGGAGGTGCTGCGCGACCGGGAACCGACGCGCGTGGACCGGCGGGCCGTGCAGGCCGCCGCCCGCACCGCCGCCCACCACGTGCGCGGCTGAACCGGGTTCCCCGGGAACCTTCCGCACCGCCGGAGCGACTCCTCCAGCAGCGGCGCCGCGCGGCGGTCGGCGCGCGGGGCCGGAGCGGTCGCGGGCACGAGGTGAGGAGCACGGCATGGCGAAGCAGATCGGGATCCTGCTGTTCCCGGACGTGGAGGAGCTCGACGCGCTCGGGCCGTGGGAAGTCCTGTCGTTCTGGACGCGGACGTTCCCCGCGGACGGCTACGAGGTGCGCACGTTCTCCCGCGACGGCGGCGAGATCGCGTGCGCCAAGGGCTTGACCGTCCGATCAGGACACTCGTTCGCGGATGTGCCGGAGCTCGACGTGCTGCTGCACCCCGGCGGCCGGGGCACCCGGCCGATGCTGCGCGACGCGGAACACCTCGCGTGGGTGCGGGAGCAGCGCGCCGCGGTCCCGCTGCTGACCAGCGTGTGCACCGGTTCGCTGGTGTTCGCCGCGGCGGGGCTGCTGGCGGGGCGTCCCGCGACGACGCACTGGCGCTCGCTGGAGCTGCTGGCGGAACTGGAGCCGACCGCGCGGGTGCGCCCGGACGACCGCTTCGTCGACGACGGCGACCTGGTCACCGCGGCGGGGATCTCGGCGGGCATCGACATGGCGCTGCACCTGGTGTCCCGGCTCGCCGGGGTGGAGCGGGCCCGCGACGTGCGCCGCGGCATCCAGTACGACCCGCGGCCGCCGATCTGATCGGACCGGCGCGCGGGGCGGCGGCGTCGGCGATGATGGCGGCATGATCGACACGACGCGCACCTTGGCCCTGATCGGCTCGGCCGCGGGCGGGGTGGAGCACATCCGCGCCGAGCTGGTCGAACCCGCGCTGTCCCGCGGCTGGCGGGTCGCGGTGACGCTCACCCCGACCGCGGGCGCGTGGCTCGCGGCTTCCGGGGAACTCGACCGGATCGCGGAGCTCACCGGCCTGCCGTGCCGGGTGGCGTCGCGGATGCCGTCCGAACCCAGCCCGCACCCGCCGATCGACTGCTACCTGGTGTGCCCGGCGACGGCGAACACGGTCAGCAAGCTCGCGCTCGGCCTCGGCGACAGCCAAGCGCTGACCACCGCGGTCGAAGCGGTCGGCGCGGGCACGGCACCGGTGGTCGTGTTCCCCACGGTCAACGCCGCGCACCACCGCCACCCGGCGTGGAAGTGGCACACCTCGGCGCTGCAGGACGCGGGCGTGCACCTGTTGACCGGCGAGCGGTGGTGGGCCGCGCACGAACCGCGCAGCGGGCTCGGCCAGCAGATCCCGTGGCGCCGCGTCCTCGACGAGCTCGACCGCCTCGTGCCGCCCCGCTGAACCGGGACGACCGCAGGTACGACGAAGGCCCAGCTCCGATGTGGACATCGTGTGAGCTGGGCCTTCGTGTTCTGAGCGGATGACGGGAATCGAACCCGCGTATTCAGCTTGGGAAGCTGATGTTCTACCATTGAACTACATCCGCATTCGCCGTTCCCGGCGCGGCCAACTCTAGCACGGCAGGCGGCCGAAGATCGCCAGGGGGCCTCCGGATACGCTTGCCCACGTGCTGCTGAGCGACCGGGACCTGCGTGCAGAGCTGGACCAAGGACGACTCGAACTCGAACCGTTCGACGTCGCCATGATCCAGCCGTCCAGCATCGACGTCCGGTTGGACCGCTTCTTCCGGGTCTTCGACAATTCGAAGTACACCCACATCGATCCTTCGCAGCAGCAGGACGAGCTGACCTCGCCCGTGGAGGTCACCGGCGAAGATCCGTTCGTGCTGCACCCCGGCGAGTTCGTGCTCGGCTCCACCTTCGAAGCGGTGCGGCTGCCGGACGACCTGGCCGGGCGGTTGGAGGGCAAGTCCTCGCTGGGCCGGCTCGGGTTGCTCACGCACTCCACCGCCGGGTTCATCGACCCCGGGTTCACCGGGCACATCACCCTCGAACTGTCGAACGTGGCGAACCTGCCGATCACGCTGTGGCCGGGCATGAAGATCGGGCAGCTGTGCCTGTTCCGGCTCTCCAGCCCCGCGGAGCACCCGTACGGCACGACCCGCGCGGGTTCCCGGTACCAGGGCCAGCGCGGGCCCACGCCGTCGCGCGCGCACCTGAACTTCCAGCGGGTCGACACCCGCCGCGACTGACGCCTCCGCACGCCGTGCCGCCGAGGGCGGGCCGTTCGCCGAACGGCCCGCCCTTCGCGTGGAATGTCCTGTTCTCGCAGGCAGGAGGGCTCGTGCGGCAACGTTGCGTGCGCACGTGACTACCACGTGACCGATTCAGTCGCCACGGTGAGCATCCTCACCCTGAATCGAGGAAGAAAAGAGGTGGTTCAGACCCTAAAGTCCCCAGAGCCCGGCGCTCTCCCCAGGTGTGCAGCGAGGCAGACCGGCGAGCGGGCACAGGAGAACTCGATGTCGGTTACGCAGTCGCGCGACCCCGGTGCCTCGACCGGGCACCTGGGGCACGTCGTGATGATCGCGAGCGCGGCGGCGCTCGGCGGTTTCCTCTTCGGCTACGACACCTCGGTGATCAACGGTGGGGTCGACGCCATCCAGAGCTACTTCCAGGTTGGTTCCGCGATGACGGGGCTGGTCGTCTCCTCGGCGCTGCTGGGGTCGGCGGTCGGTGCCGGCATCGCCGGTGGACTGGCCGACCGGATCGGCCGGATCCGGGTCATGCAGATCGCCGCGGTGCTGTTCGTGATCAGCGCGATCGCCTCCGCCGTCCCGTTCGCCATCTGGGACCTGGCGATCTGGCGCATCGTCGGCGGCATCGCCATCGGCATCGCGTCGGTGATCGCGCCCGCCTACATCGCGGAGGTCGCGCCCGCCGCGTACCGCGGCCGGTTGACCTCGTTGCAGCAGCTGGCGATCGTGCTCGGCATCGCGCTGTCCCAGCTGGTCAACTACGGGCTGGCCGAGGCCGCGGGCGGCAGCGCCTCCAACGAGCTGGGGCCGCTGCAGGCCTGGCAGTGGATGCTCGGCGTCGCGGCGGTGCCTGCGCTGGTGTACCTGGTGCTGGCCTCGATGATCCCGGAGTCGCCGCGCTACCTGGTGGCCGCCGGCCGGGACGACAAGGCCCGCGAGGTCCTCAGCGGGATCGAGCCGGGCGACGTGGACGGCAAGATCGCCGAGATCCGGCGGGTGCTCGGCGAGCGCAAGCCGCGGTTCTCGGACCTGCGCGGCGGGTTCGGCGTGCTGCCGATCGTCTGGGTCGGCATGGCCATCGCCGCGCTGCAGCAGTTCGTCGGCATCAACGTGATCTTCTACTACTCGTCCTCGCTGTGGCAGTCCGTCGGCATCGAGGAGAGCAGCTCGCTGCTGCTGAGCCTGTTCACCTCGATCGTGAACATCGTCGGCACGTTCATCGCGATCGCGCTGGTCGACAAGATCGGGCGGAAGCCGCTGCTGGTGATCGGTTCGATCGGCATGGCCGTCTCGCTGGCGGTCACCGGCTGGGCGTTCAGCTTCGCGCAGGTCGTCGGCGAGGACGCGGTGCTGCCGCCGAGCTGGGGCGTGGTCGCGCTGATCTCGGCGAGCGCGTTCGTGCTGTTCTTCGCCGCCTCGTGGGGCGTGGTGCTGTGGGTGCTGCTCGGCGAGATGTTCCCGCCGCGCATCCGCGCCGCGGCGCTGGCCGTCGGCACCATGACGAACTGGGTGGCGAACTGGCTGGTCACGGTGAGCTTCCCGAGCCTGCGGGACTGGAACCTGCCCGCGACGTACTTCATGTACGCGGCGTTCGCGCTGATCTCGTTGGTGTTCGTGCTCCGCTACCTCAAGGAGACCAACGGCCGCTCCCTGGAGGAGATGGGCAGCTGACCGCTCCCCTCCACCGTGGGGAAGGCGCCCCGGGTATCTCCGGGGCGCCTTCGCGCGTGCGGTGTCCGCCGCTCAGCGCCGCGGTGAGCTCGAGTCGATCGCGGTCGCGGCCACCCGGCCGGGGGCTGATCACCGCTCGTGGCCAGCGGCGTCGAAATCCCCCCGTTCTCGCGATTAGGACCACTGGGACGGGTGGAAGATCGAGGTAAAGCGCGCTGAGTCGACCTTCACCCCGTAGGACTGGATGCGGCGATCGACACAGCTCGGCGCCACACCCACAGGACGACGGAGAGGTAGTCATGCAGCTCTCGAAGTTCGCGAAGACCGCAGCCACCGCCGGAATCGTGCTCGGCCTGAGCGCCCTCGCCGCCCCCGCGGCGCTCGCCGACGGGTACGTCACCAACAACCAGGACGGCACCAACGTGGGCGTGCACGAAGGCGGCTTGAACGGCAACGGTGCTGACAACGACAACGGGAACGGCAGCGGCAACGGGAACGGCAGCGGCAACGGCAGCAACATCCTCAAGCCTGGTGGTCACCACAAGGGGATGCCGGTGAGCGAGTACGTCGCCGGAAAGCTGGCAGGCTGAGCACGGTCGGCTAGTGATCCGGTCCGCGCAGCGAAGCGGACCGGGGCTGGATGACAGGAGGGGCGGCCCCACGGTGGGCTTGCCCCTCCTGCGCGTCCGGGGTCAGTTCTCGGACTTGTCCTGGTCCGGGAGGGGGGTGCCGGTCGGCTCGGCGTCGGTGGGGACGTCGGCCTTGCCGTTGGCTTCGGCCTCGCCACCGGTCTCGGCACCGCCGGTCTCCGCGGAGCCGTCGGCGACCGGGGCGGAGGCGCCGTCGCCGCCGCGCTTGACCGAGGAGAGCAGCAGCTGCGCGACGTCGATGATCTCGACGCTCTCCGAAGCCGCCCCTTCGTTCTGGCGGGCGGTGAGGCCGTCGTTGAGCATCACGCGGCAGAACGGGCAGCCCGTCGCGATCTTCTGGGGCGCGGTGCCCAGCGCCTCGTCGACGCGCTCCACGTTGATGCGCTTGCCGGTCTTCTCCTCCATCCACATCCGGGCGCCGCCGGCGCCGCAGCACATCGAGCGGTCGCCGTGCCGCGGCATCTCGCGGAAGTTCGCGCCGGAGGCGCCGACCAGGTCGCGCGGCGGCGTGTAGACCTTGTTGTGGCGGCCCAGGTAGCAGGGGTCGTGGTAGGTGACGTCCTCGGCGATCGGGGCGACCGGGACGAGGCGCTTCTCCCGCACCAGCTTGTTCAGCAGCTGGGTGTGGTGCACGACCTCGAAGTTCCCGCCGAGCTGCGAGTACTCGTTGGCGAGGCTGTTGAAGCAGTGCGCGCAGGTCGCGACGATCTTGCGCTTGCCGGGCTCGCGGCCCTCGAACACCGAGTTCAGCACCTCGACGTTCTGCTGGGCGAGCATCTGGAACAGGAACTCGTTGCCCGCGCGCCGCGCCGGGTCGCCGGTGCAGGTCTCCTCGCCGCCGAGCACGGTGTACTTGACCCCGGCCATGTGCAGCAGTTCGGCGACCGCGCGGGTGGTCTTCTTCGCGCGGTCCTCGAAGGCGCCCGCGCAGCCGACCCAGAACACGTACTCGGTGTCGTCTTCGAGCTCACCGTCGAAGACGGGGACCTCGAAGTCCAGGTCCTCGGTCCAGTTCAGCCGGTCCTTGGCGTTCTGGCCCCACGGGTTGCCCTTGTTCTCCAGGTTCTTGAACATCCCGCCGAGCTCGGTGGGGAAGTTCGACTCGATCAGCACCTGGTAGCGGCGCATGTCGACGATGTGGTCGACGTGCTCGATGTCCACCGGGCACTGCTCGACGCAGGCGCCGCAGGAGGTGCAGGCCCACAGCACCTCGGGGTCGATGACGCCCATCTCGTCGGGGCCGCCGACCAGCGGGCGCTCCGCCTCGGCCAGCGCCAGCGCGTTGATTCCCGCGAGCTTCTCCTCGGCGCCCTCACCGGTGATGCCGACCTCGTCGCCTGCCATGTCCTTGCTGCCACCGGCGAGCAGGTACGGGGCCTTGGCGTAGGCGTGGTCGCGCAGCGAGGTGATCAGCAGCTTCGGCGACAGCGGCTTCGCGGTGTTCCAGGCGGGGCACTGGGACTGGCAGCGACCGCACTCGGTGCAGGTCGTGAAGTCCAGCCAGCCCTTCCACTTGAAGTCCTCGACCTTGCCGACGCCGAAGACGTCCTCGTCCGGGTCGGCCTCTTCGAAGTCGAGCTCCTTGCCGCCGGACATCATCGGCTGCAACGCGCCCAGCGCCCGGCCGTCGCCGGCCTCGCGCTTGAAGTAGATGTTGAAGAACGCGGTGAAGCGGTGCCAGGCCACGCCCATCGTGATGTTCGAGGCGATCACGATCACCCAGATCATCGCGGACAGGATCTTGAACCCGGCGAAGATCGAGATGGCGGCGGTGCTCGACGGGAGGATGCCGCCCAGCGCGTAGGTCAGCGGCGAGGACCAGAACGGTGCCTCGAACAGCCCGGAGGCCTGCTTGAACGCCCGCAGGCCCATGATCCCGAAGCCTTCGAGGACCACGACGGCCTCGACGAAGTACGCCTGGCCGAAGTTCGAGCCCTCGAACCGGGACACCCGGTCCGCGCGGCGCGGGTGGTTCAGCTGGCGCACCCCGATCAGCCAGAACCCGCCGAGCACCGTGGTGATGCCCAGCAGTTCGACGATCAGGTTCCACGGGCCGAACCAGCTCAGCAGCGGGGTCTCGAAGGTCGGCACGAAGACCTCGAAGTAGGCCTCCAGCACGCTCAGGCTCAGGCCGCCGAAACCGACCATCACGAACCAGTGCGCGACGCCGACGTGGCCGAACTTGAGCATCTTGGTGTGGCCCAAGATCTCCTTGACCATGTTGCCGAACCTCGCCCCGAACGGGCCGCGCCTGGTCGGGTCGGGTTGTCCGAGGCGGATGGACGAGATCATCCGCCGCACGGTCCTGACGACCATGACCACCGCGACGGCCGTCACGGCCAGGCAGATCAGGCCCAGGACCAGCTGCAGCGCACCCATGCTCGCGGCCTCCATGTTCGGGGGTTGTCCGTTTGAGGAGCGTACGCCTTATTACCGATCGGTAACCAGCGGGGCTCCGGCGTGGTGGGAACGGGGTGATTCTGCGCAACGCCCTGCCGAAAAACTAGTTGGGCGATCGTGCAGCTTTGCGCGTGGGGGGATGTTCGCCGTGGTGGCGGCCACCGCGCAGTGGCACCGAGTGCCGCGTTCTCGCTGCTGGGCGCGACATCCCGGCCCGCTCCGCGCCACCGCCGGGCGGCCCCCCCCCCCCCCCCCCCCCCCGGGGGGGGGGGGGGGGCGGGTGCGCCCAATACACGCCCCCCCCCCCCCCCCGCGGGGGGGGGGCCCCCCCCGGGGGGGGGCGCGGGGGGGGGCCCCCCCCCCGCCCCCGGCCCCCCCCCCGGCGGGGGGGCCCCCCCCCGGGGGGCCCCCCCCCGGGGGGGGCGGGTGCGACGTTCGCCACTTATCGCCCGCACCGGCCGCCACCTGATCGATGCGGCCTCCCGCGGAGGTGCCGCGGCGTATCCTCGAGGCCTCTCGGATGAGCGGCGACCGCCCTGGTCGCGACGTCATCGGGATCATGGGGGAAAGACGATGGACGACGCCGAGCAGCCCGCCGTGCGCGCCTCCGACGCCGACCGCGAGCAGGTCGCCGAGCGGCTGCGGACGGCCTTCGACGAAGGTCGGCTGGGCCTGGCCGAGTACGACGAGCGGGTCCGCGACGCCTACGCGGCCGTCACCCGGGCCGACCTGGTGCCGCTCACCGCGGACCTGCCCGCCGCCGCGGAGGCCGCCGCACCGCCCGCGAAGCGGTCCCGCGCGCCCCGGCTCCGCAAGGAGTGGCGGGACTGGGCGCAGACCGGGTTCCTGCTGGTCGGGATCTGGGCGGTGATCTCGTTGGCCGGCGGCGGCCCGATCTTCTTCTTCCCGATCTTCCCGCTGGGCATCTGGGCCGTCGTGCTCGTCTCGCAAGCGCTGTTCGGGCACGGCGACTCCGACGGCTCCGGGTGCGACGAGGACGGGGACGACGAGAACGGGGACGACGAGCCGGATGCGCGTCGGCTGGAGCGCTGACCGGTCCTGCCCCGCCCGCCGGGAGCAGGCGTAACCTTCGGGAGAAAGAACTAGGGCGACTGTTCAACTTTCTCCGAGGGGGACCGGGTGGCGTACCTGCTGCTGGCGATGGCGATCTGCTCCGAGGTGGTCGGCACCGTCTCGCTGAAGCTCTCCGAGGGGTTCAGCCGGCCGCTGCCCTCGGTGCTGGTCGTGCTCGGCTACGGCGCCGCGTTCGCCGCGCTCGGGCTGGTGCTCAAGGCCGGGCTGCCGGTCGGCGTGGTGTACGCGATCTGGTCGGGGGCCGGCGTCGCGCTGATCGCGCTCATCGGCGTCGCCTTCCTCGGCGAGAGCATCACCGCGGTGCAGCTCGGCGGCCTCGCGCTGATCATCGGCGGTGTGGTGGCGCTGGAGCTGGGCGGCGCGCATTGACCGCCGGGACCGACGGCCGCCGCGCCAAGGGCGAACGCCGCAGGCGCGCGATCCTCGACGCCACCCTCCGCGTCGTCGAGCGCGACGGGATCGCCGGGACCAGCCATCGCGCCATCGCCCGCGAGGCGGGCGTGCCCGCCGCGTCGATCTCCTACTACTTCACCGGGATCGACGAGCTGCTGGTCGCGACGCTGCTGGAGAGCGTCGACCTGCTCGTCGCCGACATCGGGCGGATGCGCGCCCGCACCCCGGCGGACGCGGGCGCGTGGGCGCGGACCATCGCGGAGAACCTCGCGCTGCTCGTCGACGGCAGGCGGGCGCGGACCATCGCCGAGTACGAGCTGTACCTGCTGGCCGCCCGCAGGCCCGCGCTGCGCCCGGCCGCCCGCCGGTGGATCGAGGTCGCCGCGGGGCAGGTGGACCGCGGGCTCGACGTACCCCCCGAGGTGGTCACCGCCTTCTTCGCCGCGGTGGACGGGCTGCTGATGCAGGCGCTGATCGCCGACGAACCGCCGGGTGCCGCGGACTTCGAGCCGGTGCTGCGCTTCCTGCTCCGGCCGCTGGGCGCCGAGGTCGGCTGACCCGGTCGGGCGACGCACCCGCGATCATCCGATCGGGGGCGGCTCGCGGTCGTTACCGTGCGGGCCGAGCTGGAGGTGCGTGGTGCGAACGGGACTCGCGGCCGCGGGTGCGGCCTGCCTGCTGGTGGCCGGGCTGGTCATCGGGTGCGACCGGGCCGAGCACGACGAGGTCGGCTGGCGCTGGAACGGCGGCGAGGTGCGCTGGGGCGGCGGGCGCGCGGACCGGGGCGAGCGGTCCGAGGTCATCGCGGAGCTGCCCGGCATCAGCTCGGTGCGCCTCGACCGCACCGACGGGGACGTGGTGGTCCGGCACGTGCCGGGCGGGCGCGGCGAGGTGCGCGAACGGGCCCGCGACCGGCCGCCGGACGCGGCGGTGCTGCACCGCGTCGAAGGTGGCGTGCTCGTGCTGCCCGGCTGCCCGGACGACTGCTCGGTGGACTACGAGGTGGACCTGCCCGCCGCGGTCCCGGTCGAGGGCGGCGGCGCCGCGGGAGCCCTGGAGGTCGACGGCATGGCCTCCGCCCGGCTCGAAGCGGGCGCGGGCGAGGTGCGGATCTCCGAGGTCGCCGGACCGGTGCGGGTGCGCAGCGGCGCGGGCGGCGTCGAGCTGCGCGAGCTCGGCGGCGACGTGGCGGTGTCCACCGGGACCGGCCGGATCGACGGCGAAGGGCTCGCCGGCGCGAACGTCGTGGCCGAGGCGCGCACCGGCTCCATCGACCTGGAGCTCACCGCGCCGCGCAGCGTGCGGGCCGAGACCGGGACGGGCACCGTCGCGGTAGTCGTGCCCGACGGCGCGTACCGGGTGGACGCGGCGGCGGGCCTCGGTTCGCAGGACGTCGAGGTGGCCACCGATCCGGGCTCGCCGCGACGGCTCGACCTGCGGACCGGGACCGGTTCGGTCCGCGTCTCCGCCGCCTGACGGCCGCGCGCCGGGTGCGTGGCCCGGATCTCGACGGCTTCCCGGGAACTTCCGCCGCAGCTCAGGCGTTGTCCAGGCAGAAACGTTGAGCGAAGTGCGCTCAACCCGGTTTGACGACCGGAGCGGGCCGGGGGTAAAACTTGAGTCGGCAAGGCTCAACGGACTACCCGGTCCGGGGCGCAAGATCAGGGAAGCAGGAGGAACCATCCATGGCGCGAGCGGTCGGCATCGACCTGGGGACGACCAACTCCGTCGTTTCCGTCCTCGAAGGCGGTGAATCGACGGTCATCGCCAACTCCGAGGGCTCGCGGACGACGCCGTCCATCGTCGCCTTCGCGAAGAACGGCGAGATCCTCACGGGTCAGCCAGCGAAGAACCAAGCGGTCACGAACGTGGACCGCACCATCCGGTCGGTCAAGCGCCACATGGGCACCGACTGGAAGACGGACATCGACGACAAGGCGTACACGCCGCAGGAGATCAGCGCGCGAGTGCTGATGAAGCTCAAGCGCGACGCCGAGGCCTACCTGGGCGACGACGTCACCGACGCGGTGATCACCGTCCCGGCCTACTTCGAGGACGCCCAGCGCCAGGCCACCAAGGAGGCCGGCCAGATCGCGGGCCTCAACGTGCTGCGCATCGTCAACGAGCCGACGGCCGCCGCGCTGGCCTACGGCCTCGACAAGGGCGAGAAGGAGCAGACGATCCTCGTCTTCGACCTCGGTGGCGGCACGTTCGACGTGTCCCTGCTGGAGATCGGCGAGGGCGTCGTCGAGGTCCGCGCCACCAGCGGTGACAACCACCTCGGTGGCGACGACTGGGACGAGCGCATCGTCGACTGGCTGGTCGAGAAGTTCAAGACCTCCAACGGCATCGATCTGACCAAGGACAAGATGGCCTTGCAGCGGATCAAGGAAGCCGCGGAGAAGGCCAAGATCGAGCTGTCCAGCTCCTCCACGGCCAACATCAACCTGCCGTACATCACGGTGGACTCCGAGAAGAACCCGATGTTCCTCGACGAGACCCTGAGCCGTGCGGAGTTCCAGCGCATCACCTCCGACCTCCTGGAGCGCACCCGCAAGCCGTTCGAGGCCGTGGTGCGCGACGCGGGCGTGAAGGTCGCCGACGTCGACCACGTCGTGCTCGTCGGCGGCTCCACCCGGATGCCCGCGGTCACCGAGCTCGTCAAGGAGCTCACCGGTGGTCGCGAGCCGAACAAGGGCGTGAACCCGGACGAGGTCGTCGCCGTCGGCGCCGCCCTGCAGGCCGGTGTGCTGCGCGGTGAGGTCAAGGACGTCCTGCTGCTGGACGTCACCCCGCTGTCCCTGGGCATCGAGACCAAGGGCGGCATCATGACCAAGCTGATCGAGCGCAACACCACGATTCCGACCAAGCGCTCCGAGACCTTCACGACCGCGGACGACAACCAGCCGTCGGTGCAGATCCAGGTCTTCCAGGGCGAGCGCGAGATCGCGGCGCACAACAAGAAGCTCGGCATGTTCGAGCTCACCGGGCTGCCGCCGTCGCCGCGGGGCGTGCCGCAGATCGAGGTCTCCTTCGACATCGACGCCAACGGCATCGTGCACGTCAACGCGAAGGACCTCGGCACCGGCAAGGAGCAGTCGATGACCATCACCGGCGGCTCCGCGCTGCCGAAGGAGGACATCGACCGGATGGTCTCCGACGCCGAGGCGCACGCCGAGGAGGACAAGAACCGCCGCGAGGAGGCGGAGGCCCGCAACCAGGCGGAGACCCTCGTCTACCAGACGGAGAAGGTCCTCACCGACAACGACGAGAAGCTGCCCGAGGAGACCAAGACCAAGGTCAAGTCGGCCGTCGACGAGGTCAAGGAAGCCCTGAAGGGCGAGGACGTCGCCGCCATCAAGGCCGGGGTCGAGAAGCTGGCCACCGAGTCCCAGGCGCTGGGCCAGGCCCTCTACGCCGACGCGGGTGCCGACGCCGCGGCCGGTGCGGCCGGTGCGGCCGGTGACGCGGCGGGTGCGACCGCCGGCGCCGGTGCGACCAGCGGTGGCGCCGAGGACGTGGTGGACGCCGAGATCGTGGACGACGAGGACGAAAAGAAGAAGAAGTGACCACCGAGAGCTCAGGCGACTCCGACCGGCAGCAGTCGCCGCAGGACGAACAGGAGCCGGTGGTGGTCCGGGACCGCAGGCGGATCGATCCGCAGACCGGTGAACCCCGGGCCGCCACCGAGCAGGGGCAGGTGGCGGAGAGCATGTCCGGCACGCTGGACGAGGAACTTGCCAAGGTCGGTGAAGGCGCCGCCGCCGAGGAGGCGCCCGAGGCCGAGGACGGTGCGGACGCCGAGCTGCGCAAGCAGGTCGACGAGCTCACCGAGGACCTCAAGCGGGTCACCGCCGAGTACGCCAACTACCGCAGGCGCACCGAGCGCGACCGCGAATCGGTCGTCAACGCGGCCAAGGCGTCGGTGGCCGGTGACCTGCTCACCGTGCTCGACGACCTGGAGCGGGCCGATTCGCACGGTGACCTCACCGGCGCGTTCAAGGCGGTGGCCGACAAGCTCGTCGGTTCGCTGAACAACGCGGGCCTGGTGGCCTTCGGCGCCGAGGGAGACGAGTTCGACCCGTCGGTGCACGAGGCCGTGCAGCACACGACCTCCTCGGAGGTGTCCGGACCGACCGTCACGACCGTCATGCGGCGTGGCTACCGGTTCGGCGACCGGGTGCTGCGGCCCGCCATGGTCGCCGTCACCGATCACGAGCCGGAAGCGGCGGCACCACCGGAGAGCGGTGCCGAGACCGGCGAGGACACGGCACAGTGAGATCACGACCCCGCTCGGCGGAACGCGGCACGACCGATACGGGAGGCCGCGTCCCGCGTGGCCTCGCCTGGCCATCGCGGCCGGGCGGGGTCGGGTTCGCGCCGACGGCGACGACCATGCCGGCCGAGGCCGGTGCAGTGCGACAGCGAAGCGGAAGGAGGGGCGCCCGGTGAGTGCCAGGGAATGGCTCGACAAGGACTTCTACGGCGAGCTGGGCGTCTCGTCCGACGCGAGCGCTGACGAGATCAAGAAGGCGTACCGGAAGCTGGCGCGGGAGAACCACCCCGACGCCAACCCCGGCAACAGCGCCGCCGAATCCAAGTTCAAAGCGGTCTCCGAGGCCTACGGCGTGCTCTCCGACCCGGAGAAGCGCAAGCAGTACGACGAGGCGCGCCGGCTGTTCGGCAGCGGTTTCGGCGGTGGCCAGGGCGGTTTCGGCGGTTTCGGCGGCGGCGCGGGCACCGGTGGCGCGGGCGGGTTCGACCTGGGCGACCTGTTCGGCGGTGGCGCCGGGCCGCGACCCGGCGGCGGTGGCGCCGGCGGGCTCGGCGCCCTGTTCGGCGGGTTGTTCGGCGGCGGTGGCGCCGGTCGCCGCGGCGGTACCGCCGGCGCGAGCAGGCCGCAGCGCGGCTCCGACGTGGAGACCGAGGTCCGCATCGACTTCGCCGAGGCGGTCCGCGGCGCGACCGTGCCGCTGCGGCTGTCCAGCCCGGCCACCTGCCTGACCTGCCACGGGTCCGGCTCGAAGCCGGGAACCCGGGCGCGCACCTGCAGCACCTGCTCCGGTGCGGGCCTGGTGACCCGGAACCAGGGGGCGTTCGCGTTCAGCGAGCCCTGCCCGGACTGCCGCGGCCGCGGGCAGATCATCGACGACCCGTGCCCGGACTGCCGGGGCGAAGGAGTCGCGACCCGCACCCGCACGTTGACCGTGCGGATCCCGTCCGGGGTCAACGACGGACAGCGGATCCGGCTGGCCGGTCAGGGCGAACCCGGGCGCAACGGCGCGGCGGCGGGTGACCTGTTCGTGGTCGTCCACGTCAACCCGCACCGGGTGTTCGGACGATCCGGTGATGATCTCACCGTCACCTGTCCGGTGACCTTCCCCGAGCTGGCGCTGGGCACTACGTTGACCGTGCCGACGCTCGACGGGAAGGTCTCGCTGAAGGTGCAGCCGGGCACCGCGAGCGGCCGGACGCTGCGGGTGCGCGGCAAGGGCGTCGGCCGGAAGGCGGGTGGCAGCGGTGACCTGCTGGTCACGCTGCAGGTCGCGGTGCCGTCCAAGTTGGACGACGCGGCGGCGGAGGCGCTGCGGTCCTACGCGGAGGCCACGGCGGACCACGATCCGCGTGCGGAGTGGGACGAGCTGCTCGGGAGGTAGTCATGGGTGACGGTCCACGAAGCTCGCGGCTGAACGTCACGATCGGATTCCCGCCGGGGGCCAACGAGGACACGCCGATGTTCGTGATCTCGGTGGCCGCGGAGCTCTCCGGGCTGCACGCCCAGACGCTGCGCAGCTACGACCGGCTCGGGCTGGTCTCGCCGGGGCGCACCCCGGCCGGCGGGCGGCGCTACTCGGCGCGGGACATCGCGCTGCTGCGCGAGGTGCAGCGGCTCTCCCAGGAGGAAGGCGTCAACCTCGCCGGCGTGAAGCGGATCATCGAGCTGGAGAACGAGGTGGACGCCCTGCGCGACAAGGTGCAGGGCCTGCTGGAGGAGCTCACCGCCGCGCACGCCGCGGCCGAGCAGACCGCGGCGCGGGTGCACGCCTCCTACCGCCGGGACCTCGTGCCCGTGCACCAGGAGACCGCCCTGGTCGTCTGGAAACCGGACTCCCGCCGCTGATCGTCCGCCCGGCCCCGCCGCGACGAGCTCGGACGGCGGAACCCCGGCGACCTCTGCGCGACCCGCCGCGGGCGCGCGGAGATCAGTCCAAGGAGAACGGGTCGTAGTGGATCTGGTCCAGCGGGACTCCCGTGACCAGCAGCTTCGACACCGTGGCGCGGACCATCGCCGGGGAGCCGCTGATCAGCACTTCCCGCTGCGACCAGTCGTGGCGGGCGACGGCGTCGGCCAGCGATCCCTGCTCGGCGCCGGTCGCGCTCGGGTCCTGCTCCAGGACCGGGACGACGGTGAACCACGGGTTGGTCATCGCCACCCGCTGCAGGTTCGCCAGGTCGTAGAGGTCTTCGCGGGTGCGGCCCCCGTAGTACAGCCGGACCTGCGGGTTCTCGCCGTACTGGGCGAGGTCCTCCACGATGGCGCGCATCGGGGCGAGCCCGGTGCCACCCGCGATCATCAGCACGTCCCGCGGGTTCTCCCGGTCCACGTGCAGCTGGCCCATCGGTGAGCCGATCCGCCACCGGTCGCCGCGCTGGGCGTGGCCGACGAGCGCGCGGCTGACCCAGCCGCCGTCGACGGCGCGGACGTGGAATTCGAGGACGCCGTCCTCGCCGGGCATGTTGGCCGGGCTCAGGTACCGCCACAGCCGCGGCCGCTGCGGGACTTCGACGCTGACGTACTGGCCGGGGTGGTAGGGCACCGGGTGATCGGTCTCGACCCGGATCACCGCGAGTTCGCGGTTGAGGCGGGTGTGGCCGATGACTTCGCCGTCGTACCAGGCGGGCCCGTCGTCCTCGTTCGCCGCGCTGATCATGGCGGTGGCCATCACGGTGTACGCCTCGGCCCAGGCGCGTTCGACCTCCTGGGTCCAGGCGGGCCCGGAGTGCTTCTTGATGGCGGCGAGCAGGGCGGTGCCGACGGCTTCGTAGTGCTGGGAGACGACGCCGAACTTCCGGTGGTCCCGGCCGAGCTGGTGCAGGAACGGCAGCAGGTCGTCGGGCCGGTCGATCATCTGGATGATGTGCACGAGCGCCCGCATCAGCCGGTCGCGGACGGTCTCCATGTTGGCGGAGAACAGCTCGCGGGTGTTCGGCGCGATGCTGAACAGCATGGCGTAGAAGAACCTGGCGACTTCGTCGGAACGAGCGTCGATGCCGGCCCAGCTCTCCCGGATCAGGTGGACCATCTGGCTCGCGCGTTCCGGTGTCGGCCGGTTCGGACGGGGGCCCGGGCTCAGTACGGCGTTCGCTGACATGGTTCGGTCGCGGTCTCCACGAAGTCGGTGGGCATCCGGTCAGGTGCACACTGCTGCATTGCGTGATGTCCCCCGACGTCGAGGACCATAACGCTTCGTCGTGTCCTCACACTATTGATGCCACGTTTGAGGGCGTTTCGACTACTCAACGTCGAGAAAGTCGGATATGTAGCGGGGAAACCTGCGTCTGATGGTGTGGGTCGTGTCGGTCACATGTCACTCTGTGCGCGTGCGTCCCGAAACTCAGACCGCCGAGCCCACCAGCGGCGGCCGCGCCGACCACGCGAACCGGCGGCCGACCGCGCCGAGCACCGCGCCCGGCCCCGACACGCCTCGCCGATCGCGCCGGAGCACCGAGGTCGACGAGCGCCCCGCGGCGGAACTGCCCGGCTCCACCGGCGAGCACCTGCTGCAGGAGGCCCACGGCACCGAGAAGCGGGCCCGGCGGTTCTACGACGACCAGGTCCTCGACCACCTCAACACCCGGATGCGCGAGTTCATCGCGCGGATGGAGATGGCGTTCGTGGCGACCGCCGACGGCGGCGGCGAGTGCGACGCCAGCCTCCGCGCGGGTCCGCCCGGATTCATCGAGGTCCTCGACGACCACCACCTCGCCTACCCCGAGTACCGCGGCAACGGCGTGATGGCCAGCCTCGGCAACATCAGCGAGAACCCGCACCTCGGCATGCTGATGGTCGACTTCACCGAGGACCTGATCGGCCTGCACGTCAACGGCACCGCGGAGATCGTCGAGGACTCCGACCTGCGCGCCCGGCACCCCGAGCTGCCCGTCGAGTTCGACCGCGGTCGCACTCCGGAGCGCTGGGTGGTCGTCGAGGTGGAGGAGGCCTACATCCACTGCCGCAAGCACATCCCGCGCATGGTCCCGATGTTGCGCAAGCGCAGCTGGGGGACCGACGACGCGAAGCGCAAGGGAGGCAGCTACTTCACCGACTGAGCCCCGGCGGAGCGGGCCGCGACCACCCCTGCAGTGGGAGGACACTGGGCGAAAGGGACACTGGTGCCGCGCGGAGCGACGCGCCAGTGCACGACGGCGGGCGGAGAACACAGCCGTGATCGAGCGGATCGAAACGCCGGCGAACGGCCCGGCCACCGGTGCGGGCGCGCCGGACCGGGAGCGCAGGGGCGCGGCCGAAGCGGTCGAGCGCGAACTCGTCATGATGTTCCGGCGCGCCCGCAACTTCTCGATGACCGTGGCCTCGCAGGTCCACCCGGACCTCGACCCGGCGTCCTACAGCCTGCTGCTGATGGTGGACGACGCGGGTTCGCTGCGCGGCATGGACGTCGCCGACCGGACCGGGCTGGACAAGTCGACGGTCAGCAGGCAGATCGCGACGCTCGTCGAGCTGGACCTGCTGGAGCGGGTGCCGGATCCGGACGACGGCCGGGCGCGCCGCATCCAGCTGTCCGCGTCGGGCCGGTCCCGGCTGGCGCAGGTCCGCAAGCAGCGGCGCAAGCACCTGCACGGCGAGTTCGCGCACTGGAGCACCGAGGACCTGCAGGACCTCTCCCGCCTCCTGGCAAAACTCAACCGCATGTTCTGATCTGCTCCTCTATGGGCTCGCCTTGCGTGGGGGTGGGGTGGCGGAACCTCAGCGGCCCCCGCGCGGGGGGGGGTTTTTTGCGGCGGGGGGCCCCCCCCCGGGAAAAACAGTGCACCCGGGGGGAACCCCGGGAACCCCCCGGGGGGGTTTTTTTCCCCCCCGGCCCCCCCCCCCCCCCCCAAAAAAAAAGCCCTCGCGAGGGAACCGCTGAGAACCCGCGGGTGGTCTTGTCGGTCAGGTGGTCGGCGGCTCAGCGGCTTCGCCGCTGACGGGAAAGAGGCACGACGCCGCCGGGCGGGGTCGAAGGCAGGTGGGGTTCGCGCGGCTCGTCGTCCGGCTGCGGTATTCCCGGCGGCGGGCGTGGGGCGTCCCACTCCTGGATAAGTTGCCTTCTGCAACTAACCTCTTTATAGTTGCGTGCAGCAACTAAAGGAGTGGCTCGTGGGACCGACACCGGAAACGTGCAGCGAACTGCTGCGGCCCCTCCGCGCGTTGATGGGGCTCAAGCAGACCGCGGTGCAGATCCTCAACCAGCAAGCCCGGACCGACCTGCCGTACGCGGCCAGCGGACTCCTCGGCGAGCTCGTGCACTGCGGGGAATCGCGGGCCTCCGAGCTCGCCGCGCACCGCTTCGTCGACGCGTCCGTGGTCAGCAGGCAGGTGTCCCAGCTCGAAAGCGCCGGGCTGATCACCCGCCGCGCCGACCCGCAGGACCGCCGGGTGTCCCTGTTGCGCGCCACCGAGGAAGGCGAGCAGGCGCTGGCCCGCATCGAGCGGCACCGCGCCGAATGGCTCAGCCACGCGCTCAGCGACTGGGACGACTCCCGCGTGCGCGACCTGGCCGAACTGCTCGACACCGCCGCCGCCGACCTCCGCCGCGCCGTGCTCCCCGAGCACCTCGCGGCCCACGAAGGAACCTCGCACCCGGCCCAGCCGCAGGTGCCCGCCGACGACCGACGCCCCGCCGCGTCGTCCCAGGAAGGAACTCGATGACCCGCTCGACCATCGGCGAAGCCCCGTCGACGAGCTCGCCGCCGACCGGCCGGCCCGCTGACGGCGAGTCCGCCGCGCACCGGGACGGCGGCCGCCACCAGGTCGCCGCCGACTCGCCCATGACGCACCGCCAGATCCTGGAAGCGATGTCCGGGCTGATGCTCGCGCTGCTGGTCGCGATCCTCAGCTCGACGATCGTGTCCAACGCCCTGCCGCGCATCCTGTCCGACCTCGGCGGCAGCCAGAGCCAGTACACCTGGGTGGTCACGGCGATGCTGCTGACCTCCACCGCCTCCACCCCGATCTGGGGCAAGCTCTCCGACCTGTTCAGCAAGAAGCTGCTGTACCAGATCGCGATCACCGTGTTCACCCTCGGCTCGGTGCTCGGCGGGTTCGCCCAGACGATGCCGCAGCTCATCGCGTTCCGCGCCGTGCAGGGCATCGGCATGGGCGGGTTGCAGGCCCTGATCCAGGTCGTGATCGCCGCGATGGTCTCGCCGCGGGAACGCGGTCGCTACAGCGGTTACATCGGCGCCACCTTCGCGGTCGCCACGGTCAGCGGGCCGCTCGTCGGCGGACTCATCGTGGACACCTCGTGGCTCGGCTGGCGCTGGTGCTTCTGGGTGACCGTGCCGATCGCGGTGATCGCGTTCATCGTCCTCGGCCGCACGCTGAAGCTGCCGGTCATCAAGCGGCCGGTGCGCATCGACTGGTTCGGCGCGCTGTTCCTCGTCGGCGGCGTGAGCCTGCTGCTGGTGTGGGTCTCGATGGCGGGCAAGCAGTTCGACTGGGCCTCGCCGGAGACCGCCGCCTACGTCGGTGGTGGCGTGGTCGCGCTGATCATCGCGATGATCATCGAATCGCGGTTCCCGGAACCGATCGTGCCGTTGAGCATGTTCCGCAACCCCACGGTGACGCTGGCGACCATCGGCACCGTCGCGGTCGGCACCGCCATGTTCGGCGGGTCGGTGTTCCTCGGGCAGTACTTCCAGATCGCCCGCAGCTTCAGCCCCACGCACGCCGGGTTGATGACGCTGCCGATGGTGCTCGGGCTGTTCCTGTCCTCCACCATCTCCGGGCAGATCATCTCCCGGGGCAGCGGCAAGGTGAAGCCGTTCCTGATCTTCGGCTCGATCGTGCTCGTGGTCGGCATGGGCCTGCTGGCGACCATGGACCACACCACGAACCTCGTGCTGATCGGGTTCTACCTGGCGCTGATGGGCATCGGCGTCGGCTCGCTGATGCAGAACCTGGTGCTGACGGTGCAGAACGTCACCACCGGCAAGAACGTCGGTTCGGTGACCTCGGTCGTCACGTTCTTCCGGACGCTCGGCGGTTCCGCCGGGGTGTCGGTGCTGGGCGCGGTGCTGGCCTCGCGGGTCACCGACTACGTCAACGACGGCCTGGCGCGGATGGGCATCCCGGTCGGCGCGGGCGGAGCGGGCGGCGGTTCGCTGAACGTGGACGCGCTGCCCGGCCCGATGCAGGAGATCGTGCGCTCCGCCTACGGCGACGCGATCGGCGACATCTTCCTGGTCTCCGCCTGCATCTCGGTGATCACGCTGCTGGCGGTGGTGTTCATCAAGGAGGTCCCGCTGCGGCGGACCATCGAATCCCAAGACGAAGTCCGGGTGGAAACTGTGGACAACCAACCGCTTCCTGTGGACAACTCGGTCGGCGCGGAGACGACGCCGCTCACTCGCCAGAGTGGTTCCGCGCAGCTTGCAGGGGGGTCGCACGCGGCGGCACCGCACTTCGGCGAGCCTGTGGACAACTCTGTGGGCAACCACTCCCGTTCCTGGTCAACGACGCAAGCGAGCGCCGGGAGCAACGGGAACGGGCGGCACCTGGCCGGCGATCTCGCCGGAGCCGGGACGAGCGGCGGCGGGCTGTACGTGCAGGGGTCCGCGCAGGACTCCACCGGCAACCCGGTCGCCGGGGTGGTGCTGACCCTCACCGACTCGCTCGGCAGGCAGGTCGAGCGCGCCCGCACCGACGCCGACGGCGGCTACCGGCTCGACGTCCCCCGCGGCGGCACCTACGTGCTGATCGCGGCCGCCGGGACCTACCAGCCGACCGCCTCGATGGTCGTGGTCAGCGACAAGCCGGTCCGCCACGACGTGCGGATGTTCGGGTCCGGCGGGGTCGGCGGCGTCGTGCACTGCGGCGACCGCGAGATCTCCGGGGCCACCGTGGTGCTGACCGACCTGCGCGGCGAGGTCGTCGGCTCCCTGGCCAGCGGGCCGGACGGGAGCTTCGCGTTCACCGACCTCGTCGGCGGCTCCTACGCGCTGACCGCCACCGCCGAGGGCTTCCGCCCGGTCGCCACCCCGGTGGCCGTCGCGGACGGCGAGCGGGTCGCGCTGGACGTGGAGCTGGAAGCGGGGGCCGCACTGACCGGCGTGGTGCGTTCGGCGAACCTGGGGCTGCCGGTCCCGGACGCCCGGGTCACCCTGCTCGACGCCGCCGGTGAGGTCGTCAGCGCCGTCACCACCGACGCCGAGGGCGGCTACGCGTTCACCGACCTGCCCGACGGGGACTACACGGTCATCGCCACCGGCTACCCGCCGGTCGCGGCACCGCTGCGGCTCGCCGGGGCGCGCACCACGCACGACGTCGAATTGGGGCACTGAGCATGACCGCGGTGCGGAGCGGAAGGAGCGGTACGCAGGTGAGCGGAGCCGGATCGGTGACGGCGCAGGTGCGCACCGGGGACGGGTGGCCGGTGCCGGGAGCTGCGTTGACCCTCATCGACGGGGCGGGCGCGCAGGCCGCGCGGGTGCAGACCGCGGAGGACGGCGCCGCCGTCGCCGACGGGCTCGCACCCGGCACGTACACGGCGATCGTCACCAACCTCGGCTACGAGCCGCTGGCCCGGACCACGCTGGTCCGGGACGGGCAGGAGGCGGCGCTGGGCGTGCTGGAGCTGAGCCGGGCGGGCGGCAACGAGCTGCCCGCGCCGGGGACCTGGGTGATCGATCCGGCGCACTCGTCGATCCGGGTCAGCGCCCGCCACCTCGGCATCACCAGCATCCACGGGCGCTTCACCGAGTTCAGCGGGGAGGTGCGGGTCGGCGACCCGATCGAGTCCACGGGCGTGGCGGTGCGGATCACCGCGGCCAGCGTGGACACCGCCAACGAGCAGCGGGACGCGCACCTGCGCACCGCCGACTTCCTCGACGTGGAGCAGCACCCGGAGATCACGTTCACCGCGACCGGGCTGCGGCCCGCGGGCGGTGAGCGCTGGGAGCTCGCCGGTGAGCTGACGCTGTGCGGCGTCACGCGGCCGGTGGTGCTGGACACGCACTACGCGGGCGTCGGGCCGGACCCGTGGGGCGGTTCGCGCGCCTCCGCGTCGGCCACCGCGGAGCTGCGGCGCGAGGACTTCGCGATCACCTTCAACCAGGCGCTGCGCACCGGCATCGCCGCGATCGGCACCACCCTGCGGGTGGACATCGACGTGCAGGCGGTGCGGCAGGACTGAGCCGGAGACCTCGCGGCGCTCCGGATCCCGGACGGGGCCGGGCCGGAGCGGC